>PLSN01000407.1 GCA_003165135.1 Bacteroidota bacterium | reverse complement strand
CATTTTGTGTATTGCCTATTGTGTTTACATTATTGCTTAGCACTATCAATATCTGGTTGGCAGTGGCAGTGATCGGACTTGCAGCAGCAGCTCATCAGGCATGGAGCGCCAATATACTAACGACTGTTAGTGATATGTTTCCTGCTAAATCTATTGCTTCTGTGACGGGTATCGGAGGGATGTTTGGCGCAATAGGTGGGATACTCTTATCACAATTTGTGCAAAAAGACCTCTTTATGCATTATCGTAGTGTCGGTCATATCGAGACGGCATACTACATTATGTTTTTTGTTTGCGGACTGGCATATCTATCAGCTTGGTGTATAATGCAATTGCTCGTCGGGAAAAATAAAGCAGAGACAGTTTAGCTATCTGATGGTAAATGTCTGGGTGATCAGCGATTTTTCATCAGAGCTATTGCCCACATAAATTTTGTAAGCACCTTTTTCGATCTCCCATTGTTTTGTATCAGGATTATAGTAAGCCAGGTCCGATGGCGAGACCGAAAAGTCTGCATGAGTCAATTCCAAAGGTTGTATTGTTATTTTGCTGAAACCCCGCAACAGTTTTACAGGCCTATCGATAGCTACTCCGGGGAATCCAATATATAGTTGAACTACTTCTGCACCCGGTCTTGGGCCTGTATTTTTTATAGATACTTTGACGTGAAGAGTATCTGCTGTTGATATTTCTTTTTTACTCAGATTCAAGTCTGAGACCTCAAATTTGGTATAGCTCAGGCCATATTCAAAGTGATAGCGGGGTGTCTTTTTTTCTTTATCGAAAAGTGTATATCCGTGATAATATCCGTAGTCTACATTCGCCGCATATGAATCAAAAGCCGGCAGATCGCTTTCTGATCTTGGCACAGTGAAAGGCAGTTTTCCAGACGGATTTACATCACCAAATAAAATTCGTGCGAGTGCATTGCCGCCTTCCATGCCATTATAGAATGTTTCCAGTATCGCCGGAACTTCCTGATGCCATTCCTCCACAGTCACCGCACTACCGGCTACGAGACATACTATTACTTTTTTGTTGACCGATGCTGCGAGATGTATTGCTTCTATATCTTGCTCATGCAGGCGGAGGTATTGACGATCACCACCGAGCCCAAGTTTACTTATCTTAGCAAAGATCGATCTCTTCTCAGGATTATTTCTATCTCTTATTTTTCCGGCACCTATATATTCGCCCTCATCGAGATAGGTCATGCCTGCCGAGACCATCACTGCATCAGCTTTAGCACAGATGGTTTTGATCGCCTGAGTGTCGCCGGGCGCGGCAAATAAAACTTCTACATTAGTACCTTTGAGATATTGCTTTATTCCTTCGAGAGGCGTGATGATATATGATGGGTATACAGTACTGCTGCCATGATCGCCTGTTTGTTTCACATCAGCCAGTGAGCCTATCACTGCGATTCGTTTGATCTCCGTTTTATCGAGCGGTAGCAATTCGTTTTCATTTTTTAGCAGTACTGCGCTTTTCTCTGCGACCTCACGTGCGAGTGCTATATGTTCCTGATTGCCGATAAGAGATTTGGGATAAGTCTTTGTATCTTTTCTGGCTGCGAAAACCAGTTTGGTACGGATCACCGGAAGTATGAGGCTATCAATGTCCTGCTCTGAGACCTTGCCTTCATGCAGGAGCTTTTTTACTTTGGAAAGTTTATAATAATGCCCGCCGGGCATCTCCACATTCATTCCTGCTTTGATCCCTTTCTCACCATCCCGGAGGCTGAATTGCCAGTCGGAAGTAATATAGCCTTTGAAACCCCAGTCATGAAAAAGGATGTCTTGCAGCAGGTGTATATTCTGTGCGCAGTATTCACCGTTGAGTTGATTATAAGCACTCATCACAGATGCGGCTCCCTCGTCAATCACTTTTTTGAAATGCGGCAGATATACCTCTCTTAGAGTTCGCTCTGTCATATTGATATTGCCACCGAGGCGGTTATTCTCCATACTGTTTGCGGCGAAATGTTTCACGCATGCCTGAACATTCTGGCTTTGGATACCATGTACCAATGCTGTAGCCATATTTCCTATGTGATATGGATCTTCACCATATGTCTCCTGTGACCTGCCCCAGCGGGGATTGCGGAGAAGGTTCATACATACGGCACCGGAGTAGTTACCGCCGAGGGCGCGATTCTCTTCACCCATTGCCACGCCGACCCTATACTCCAGCTCGGGGTCCCAGCTCGCTCCACGCGCCATAGTGACAGGGAAGGCAGTAGCGCCTTTGTTTCTGAAAATTCCTCGGGGCCCGTCAAAGAAAATAGTAGGAGGGATGCCCAGTTTTTTATTGCCACCTGCTAAAACAGGTTTTAATTTATTGGTAAATAAACCAGACAGTGCGAATCGTACCAGCCCATGCCCATGCATTTCCCATACCTTTTGTTTTAAGGTCATCCGTGAGACAATATCACGCGCTTTGTCGTCTGCATCTTTGTCAGCGAGGTTTTGAGCGGTGATGGGAGATGTGAGCGTCAATGTGAGAATGAATAAGGTTATTGGCCTGAGTTTAATCATGGCTGAATATACTATTTGGATCGGATAATTCAAATGCACAAGACCTGAGTTGTAAGTATATCCATATTACTTGTATAGCGAAACAACAATCTCATTGAAGCGTATTTCTCAGCGTTACGGAAATCAGCATTGATCCGACATGCGAAGTGAAATGCTGATTTTGATCATAACAAAAAATGAAAAAACTATTTGTCACTTGCTGGTTGTTGCTTCTCCTATCAGGGGTATGCTACATATTCTGGTACAATGAGTGGAAATATACTTTGCCTACACCAGTACCGCAAAACCTTCATGCTGTCAATAAAGGTGAGCATGTAGAGCTTTCAGACAGGATACATACAGAAAATGGTAAACCACTTTTTATACATTTCTTTAATCCTGATTGCCCTTGCTCTCGTTTCAATATTCCACACTTCAATTCTCTGGTTAGGAAATATGGCGACAAATTCACGTTTGTAGTAGTTGTGATCAATAAAGCCAAAAACTACAGCATAGAAGATATTCGTGATAAATATGACCTGACTGTGCCAATATTGGCAGATCAATCTATTGCTAATTCATGTGGAGTCTACTCTACGCCACAGGCTGTCATATTAGATGCAGGTAGCAACCTATACTACCGAGGCAATTACAATCGCAGCCGTTATTGCACGGACAACAAAAGCAACTTTGCCCAAATGGCTATTGACTCTCTGTTAAACAATTCATCTAACCCCATATTCAGCCAGTATGCCCTCAAAGCATACGGTTGTCAATTACCTTATTGTACCCGCTAAAACCCCTCAAGTATGTTAAACACGATCACAGCAATACAGACAAGCAGCGTAGACGATTTTTTCGCTGATATCAAGAAAAAATCTGATAGGGCAATCAATTACTTTCTCTGTGGCTTTTTTGTGGCTGGCCTGATCCTGGCCCAGTTTTACGATACATGGACAGTCGCCATAGGTATCGGAGGCCTGTCACTATTAGCATATTACTCCACTAAAACGTTATTGCCTGAGTCTGATCTTTATCAATATGTTTTAGGCGCAGTGTT
>PLSN01000328.1 GCA_003165135.1 Bacteroidota bacterium | reverse complement strand
GAATCAACATAATGTTATCTCTACTGGCTATTTTACTGCATTTCGGTGCAGCCGGCCAGACCATACAAAGAACCATAAAATGGGACAAAGTAGAGAAAACATACACCAATACAAAAGGTGCTAAGGTCAAAACGCTCTCTTTCCCCGGTGCTGTAGCCAGCGAGAAAGACGGTTTTCAGCCACACTACAGAGAAAATATCAGGGTGCCCGAATATGGCGATATCACGCTGTCTCTCGCTGATGAAGTGTATGAGAGCGTGACCACCACAGATATTAAAACAGACAAAATAGCAAGCAGCATTCAAGTAACTGCTATACCCGGAATGATGCGTAAGGCCCCATATGCCATCGTCTCATTCGTCCCGATCAGAAAGAACCCAATGACCGGACGTATAGAGAGACTGGTGAAGTTCACACTCAAAATAGATAAGATAGAAGCTAAGGCAAATCATAAACCTAAGAGATTGCAAAGCTATTCTAACAATTCTGTTTTGTCTTCCGGCAGCTGGTATAAGGTAGGCGTGACCACTACAGGCATCTATAAGCTTGATTACAATTATCTGAAAAACACCTGTGGTTTTGACCTCGCCAATACCAGCTTTTCAACCATAGCTGTATTTGGCAATGGCGGCGGCATGGTGCCTGATCTCAATTCATTGCCACGCTATGATGACCTTCAGGAAAACCCGACATATATCGTAGACAATAACGGCAACAATAAAGTGGATCAGGGAGATTATATTTTATTCTATGCACAGGGACCCGATCAGTGGGCTTACGATAGCACCATTGCAGGTTTTGATTTCACCAAAAATCTTTATTCTGATACCAATTATTATTTCATCACGTCCAGCCAGGGCAGTGGCAAAAGAATACAGGCCATCTCATCATCATCAGGTGCCAATCAAACCATCAGCCAGTTTGACGACTATGCAGCCCACGAGGATGACCAGTTCAACTTTCTCAGTTCGGGCAAATTATGGTTTGGCGATATGATGAATTCTCTCAGTCCTACCTACTCGGCCAATTTCAGTTTCCCTAACCTTGTCACTTCTTCTCCTATCCGCTATTCATCGACCGCAGTCGCATCGTCATTATATAATTCCGGTATAGCTGTTACATTAAACAACAGCCAGCAAGTATTTTCCCATAACATTTCCGGCACTGACCTGAATGATGCCTACCCCAACATTTATCTCCAGGACCAGGAGACAGGTTCATTTTCCTTATCATCAGGTACTTTTTCGCTGACCTATACCTTCAGCAATCCGGACCAAACAGGCAGCTCAGTAGGCTATATTTATAATATCGTGCTTAACGCCAAAAGATCGTTGAGCTTCACGGGCAGTTCTATGTTTTTCAGAAGCATAGCCTCGGTCGGGGCCGGCAAGGTCAGCCAGTTTAATCTTAGCTCCGCCACATCCACTACTCATATCTGGGATGTGTCTGATTTCACCGCTATACAGGAGATCACACCATCGTCTAACTCCGGTACGCTTTCTTATACTGTCCCTACTCCCGCTCTGAGAGAATTCGCAGCAGTAGATGTCAGCGCCAGCTTGCCAAACCCGATCGGTATATCGTCTGTAGGCAATCAAAACCTGCACGCAGTAGGCCAGCCGAATATGCTCATCATCACACCCGATGATCTGCTCAATCCGTCAAATGACCTTGCTGCTTTTCACAGCCAGTATGACCACCTGACAGTCAAAGTAGCGACCCTCAGCCAGATATATAATGAGTTCGGCAGCGGCAGGCTTGACATATCTGCCATCAGGGATTTTATCAAAATGGTCTATGACCGGGCCCCTGACTCTGCCCACCTGCCTCGCTATGTACTCCTCATGGGCGACGGATCATATGACCCGAAGAACCGCGTACCGGACAATAATAATCAGATGCCTACCTATCAGAGCCCGCAGTCTCAAAACATAACCNNCAAAGCCCGCAGTCTCAAAACATAACCGACTCATATACTACAGATGACTTTTTCGCATGTCTCGACCCTACAGAGGGTGGTGACATGGGCAATCCTTACCTGATGGACCTGGCAATCGGCAGGCTACCTGCGGCCAGTGCCACCGAAGCACAGGGCATGGTGGACAAGATCAGGCTATATAAGTCATCAGCCACACTGGCATCATGGAGAAACATAGTCACTTTCGTATCTGATGAGCCCTGGGATGACAGAGGCGGCGGTGGTGGTGGCGATGAGTTTGAGGGAGATGCAGATGGCATAGCCGATATGGTAATGGGCAATGATCCTCTATATAATGTCAGTAAGATCTATTGCGATGCATACCAGCTGGTATCCACTCCCGGAGGTGGCCGATATCCGGATGTCAATACCGCCATACTCAACCAGATCAATACCGGCACACTGCTCATCAGCTATACAGGCCACGGCGGCACCAGCAACTGGGCCAATGCGCGCATTTTCAACCTCAGCGATATTCAGAACCTCGCGAACCATGAGAAACTGCCTTGCTTCGTCACAGCTACCTGCGAGTTCAGCCGTTTTGACGATCCGGGCCTGAAATCTGCCGGTGAGTATCTGATCACTAATCCCATCGGAGGGGCCTCAGCCATGGTCACTACCGTCAGGCCAGTATACGAGGGCCCTAATGTATCACTCCAAACACAATTCTATACCGATGCCTTTATCCCTTATCAGGGACGCACCCCGACTGTCGGTGAAGTCCTATTACAGACCAAAAATTACCTTGTTAATTATGATACAGGTATCACAGGTAATACCCGCATGTTCGTACTGCTCGGAGATCCGGCCATGACGCTGGACTACCCTCAGTACAATGTGGTGACCACCAAGGTAGATAATGTGCCCATCACCCAGCCGCATGATACACTGAAAGCCCTCAAATATATCACCATATCAGGTGAGGTGCGCGACTGGACCGGGGCCAAGATGACCTCTTTCAACGGTACCTGCTTCCCACTCATATATGATAAGCTGGGGCAGTACCTTACACTCGCCAACTATCCGGGATACGAAAATTTTCCATATGTTGCCTATAAAAGCAACCTCTTTAAAGGACAGTGCAGCGTGATTAACGGAGCTTTCACTTTCTCCTTTATCGTGCCTAAGGATATCAACTATGCCTATGGCAATGGCCGTCTCAGCTACTATGCTGACAACGGGATAATAGATGCCGGCGGCTATCAGAATACCAATATCATCATCGGCGGATCATCTGACTCGGCTATCACGAGCAAGGTAGGCCCAAGCATCAAGCTGTTTATGAATGATGACAAGTTCGTCTATGGCGGTATCACCGATGCCAATCCAAAACTCTATGCCGAGCTAGCTGACCCATATGGTATCAATACCACCGGAAATGGCCTCGGTCATGACCTGACCTGTGTGCTGGATGCCAATACCCAAAACCCGATAGTGCTCAATAACTACTATCAATCTGCCCTCAACAACTTCAGGCAGGGCACGGTCTTGTATCCGTTCACAAACCTGTCTACCGGCTCTCATACACTTAAGATGAAAGCCTGGGACATACTGGACAATTCATCTGAGGACAATACCGAATTCATAGTCGCATCTTCTGCCAAACTGGCGCTGCAGCATGTATTCAACTATCCAAACCCATTCACGACCAATACGCAGTTTATGTTTGAGCACAACCGCCCCGGCGAGGAGCTGAACATTATGATCCAGATATTCACCGTCTCGGGTAAACTCATCAAGACCATACACCAGGAGCTGGTATCGACAGGATACAGAGTGGACAATATCAGGTGGGATGGACTGGATGACTATGGCGATAAGATCGGCAAGGGTGTATACGTATATAAAGTAAATGTGCAGGACGCCGAGGGCGGCAGTGCTAACCAGTTTCAGAAACTGGTCGTGCTGAGGTGAGGCGGAGATATTTGGGGTGTATGTTAAATATGACATTTTGCTATATGCGCATACCCCCAAACCCCCTAAAGGGG
>PLSN01000494.1 GCA_003165135.1 Bacteroidota bacterium | reverse complement strand
CAAAATCAACCTCGGCCTCAATAACTGCTCAAATGTAAAACCGCTGCAGGTCGCTATGGGCGAGAGTATAGGTATGATAGAGTTTACCGTGCCTGAGAGCAATGATATCACCATGGTCTCCTCAGTCAATGGCGAGTTCTCTAAAGCGATGCACCCGAGTGTAAAATGGAAGAAACAAACAGTGCCACTGGCGACCCTGGACCATGTCAAATCAAGTAATAATATCGGCAAAATAGACCTGATCAAATGTGATGTCGAGACCTATGAGATGAGCGTCTTCAGAGGCATGGATGTCATTCTGAGAGAAGACAGGCCGGTGATCATCTTTGAATCCTTTCTGAATGATGAGAGGCAAACATTCTTTAACGAGGTATTGAANNCTATGTGTATGGTGTGCTGAATGAAGGACTGGTTCATCTGAATAATGGCTTCCGGAAGGACGTCGGCGGTCTGAACTATCTGCTCTCATCGGTACCACCACAAGGCAATTTTATTAATTACAAGTATCTGGCCTCACATCCGGATCTGATCATTGCTGCTTAGTTGACTGGCTGATCTGTCTTTACCTTTTTATCGGCCTTTTTCTTGGGCTCTTTGCCTGTCCATGGGCTGATGTTCTTATTGCCGAACTGGAACAGACGTGATATAGTAAAGCCCAGACGGAATTGGCCCTTGGCCCAGTTAGCGCTGGTATACGGCAGGAAGTCATTTTCCATGAGTCCCTGAGTATTGGTCAGTGTGATAGTGAATACGTGACCGCCGGTCTCTACTTCATAGCCCAGATTGAGGCATGGGAAGTAGCCTGTATTGATACGCCTCAGCATAGGGAAGTAGTCGCGATAGGTAGCACCCGGTGTAGTGATAGGCAGGAAGTACTCAAACACGATGGCCTGACGCTTTGTGATCTTCGCCCTGGCCTGCAGGCCGAGAAAGAACATACCATTCTTGTCGAGGCCGGGATTGCCCTGTATAGCGGGATTGCCGACATAGTTTCTCCATAGGAAAGATGGCGACAACTGCACAGAGAGCCAGTCAGTAGCCTTGACAGCGATCAGTGCCTCGAGCAGGTATGAGAACCTGTGGGCAGCTGTACCGTATGTGGTCGTGACATGAGTAGTGCTGTCTGTGACGGAGTATTTCCATGCATATCCTGTGAATGGATCTGTCTTCATACCGCTCACTGCCGCATTGCCATAGAGGGTGATAGTGAATGGGTATTTGAAGTCCTTGGTTTGTTTGAGCACCTTGTACTTGATGTGCACATTATAGAGCTCCTGGATCGGGCCTGCACCTTTAGAGAATTCGGTACCTACGGACAGGTCATCTGTGATACCATAGTCAAAAGAAAAGAGGACATCAGATATAGCATAGAATCCAGCCAGAGTATGAGCGGCATTATTGTCGGCTATATTGCCAAAACGGTGCACGACCCTGAAGTCAAGCGCATTCTTTTTGGTCATTTCGATAGACTCGCCGCAGATCACGTGAGTGGCCTTGAAGGTATAAGCTACATAGTCGTGTTTAGGTTTGTCTGCTTTCAGCAGGTCGGCCATCACATCATCCTGAGCATTGACACATCCCGCAAAAAACAAACCAGCAAGAAGAGCGTATATTTTTCTCATAATACTTTTATGATTTTGATTGTTGTTTTAGAAACGTGAATGGCGTATTACTTTTGGTATTTCTCAAAGTTGAAGTCCACATCTACAGGGATCACCTCTGCTATGTTAGCACCCAGCAGCGATGGTATCTTGATCTTGTGATCAGCGAGTTTGACATCAAATTTGGCAGCACCATTGACAGGAGCGCCATTCTGTATGATCAGTTTGCCTTTGATCTCCCTGTCCACTTTGACACCATGTATATCCAGTGTACCCTTGAGGGTCACATCATATACTCCGTCTTTGGTAAAGTCGATATTCTCGACTATCACCGCATCGAGTGAGCTGTATTCATATTTGTCGCTCTCGATGTAGTTCTCGTTAAAGTGCTCTTGCATCAGACCATCTTTAAATTTGAAAGAAGTATTTCTGATCTTGACGACTATCTTTTTGTTGGTGGTATTGAGCGCACATACAGCAGTAGTGGTAGTGGCCTCTATATTTTCCATAGAGGTGGCAGAGAAAAAATGGGCTTTGCCTGCCTTAGCTACAAACTGCTGTGCCTCGGAGGAATATCCGATCAGTAAGGCAAATATGATTACGATGCTTTTCATTTTATTTATTTGAATGAGAATGAACTAAAATTCAGAGGCAATATTATTGGCAATAGTTGTTTGCTTTCCACATCAAAAAGGTATCTATATATGCACGACTCAATGGACGTCCGCCTTTTGGCATCGTCTCGGTACCACAACCAGCCTTCAGCCAGCAAACGATAGATGTGCTACTCGTAGTATCACCGTCTCCGTTCTTTACTCCCGAGAGGGTGGTCAGATCAAGGGCATTGATACCATAACTTGAGCCGAGATTCGAAGCGGGATTATGACAACCACCGACTGCAGTACAATAAGTTGATACGATACGTGATATTGTATTATTGTAGGTGACCTGAGTAGAGTCGCATGGGCTTGATGCGATTACTACAGCCTTATCTCTGGTACATGAGTACCATCCGAAAATGCAAACTAAAAGACAGATGATCACCAGGGATTTTTTCATTTGAGATCGGTATTTATTGATATGATATTTCTTTTCAGTTTTATGATAAATGTACGAAATTCTCATGGTGTCGGTTTGATAGGTGATTGTATAGCAAGCAATTATTTTTTACAACAATCATACCGAAATACTTTGTCAATATAATTTCACAAAGGCTTTTTCCATTCATACACACTATTTGTTCTAAAACATGCAAATATATGTCCAAACAATTAATTTACAAGTTCTTAAACGGCTTTTTCTATTAGAAACAAGAGTGACATTTAAGGCAACAAAGGGCGACATCATGTTTTGGCTAGTTCAATGCAAGCAAGATCAGACCGGAAGAAATATATAAGATAGTGTTTATAGGCTATCAATACTTCAGCACTTTGACGACNNCGCACAAAATAGATCCCGGCAGCAATATCACCTATCTCGAATGAACGGTCGAAGTGACCCTGAGGGGCTGTGCCGTTGTATAGTTCCTTTATCGTTTGGCCCTCAGGAGAGATGAGCGTAAGCGATACAGTAGAAGAAGTATTCAGATAGATAGCAGCATTCAGCTCCTGGCCGAAAGGCACAGGGTAGACTGATACCGAGTGTATATTGCCTGCTATATCGGCTATTCCTACATTAGAATATGGGCCGGGATCTAACGTCATTGATCCGACAAATATTGAGTCGCCATATGGAAGCGGCGGTGCAGGTTGGTCAGGGATAGGATAGTTATCTCCGAGGTTTCCGGAGTAGTAGAATGTGACAGGTCCTGCATTTGAATCAGGCGCATTCCAGATAAAATACCAGGTATTGATCGTATGACTGGTGGCCGGATTATAGTGGCTGACATAATCCACCGTGCCATATAGGAATGGTGTAGTATAAAAGCTATTCTGTGATGAAGTATTGGGATCAACTAATGAAAATGAACCGGCCATGCTATCATTTGGAGCGGCTTTGAGAGCAGTAAACTGGAACCCATATATAGTAGAATCTCCTGACTCATAATTAGTATTGGTACCGGTCAGGGTCAGGGAAATCCAGTTTGGATGATTAGGGGTATATAGGTTATTGGAGCCGTTAAGGATACTGCTGGCATTGGCGAGCCCTGCTGAATCAGGCGGAATCCTAATTATGAACTGTGAGTTCCTCACTATTGGGGCACCAAAGGTGTAATGACATGCTGCACAATTGGACTGGCCGGGATCACCAGCTAAGCCTCCGGTAAGGGGCCTAAGAATATGTGATTGGAGTCTGAAGGTGCTGGTTTGAAAGATCACTAAAGCCAGTAAAGTGATGAGGACAAAGACTAATTTTCTTTTCATTACGATTTATTGAAACATGAATCTAGTGAATAATCATCGAACTTAGATATTAAGCCTCTGTTAAAATTTGAGCGGCAGCGTCTCCCGAATCAACTTTGTCGATGATCCTCTCTATGATTCCCTTTTCGTTTATTACAAAAGTGGTCCTGATGATACCCATAAACTCCCTTCCCATAAATTTCTTCAGGCCCCATACCCCATAGTCTTCTAATACCTTATGATCAGGGTCTGATATGAGTGTAAACGGCAGATCGTATTTTTTGATAAACTTCTGATGGGCTTTCTCTGTGTCCGCACTCACGCCCAGCACCACATATCCATTCTTCTTTAGTTTTGCATAACCATCTCTGAGGCTGCATGCCTCCTTGGTGCAGGTGGGAGTGTCGTCTTTAGGATAGAAGTAGAGGACTATCTTTTTGCCTTTGAATTGTGCGAGTGTGATCTCTTCACCGTTTTGGTCTTTTGATCTGATGGCAGGGGCTTTGTCGCCGACTTTGAGAGTTGTCATTATTTAATAGATAAAGGTTACCGAATATTCCGCTGTGTTATTTCT
>PLSN01000047.1 GCA_003165135.1 Bacteroidota bacterium | reverse complement strand
CAGACTCTCTGATGCTAGCAAAAATACCCTCCGATATCAAGGCGGCCCTATGACTGCGGATGAAGCGGCGGCATTCAAAGCTGATCCGCTGTTTGAACTCAATATCACTATGCGAAGATGGGATGAAGAGGCAAAACTAAAAGACCACCCCATCCCCGATCTGAATATCTACAAACAGATCGCAGAGCGCCACCTGCTCAAACAGGCTGTGAAATNNTCTTCATGCTCTTTCATCAGTCCGGTGAGAAAATCGCTGGTACCGGCATCTTTATATTTATCGGCTGATACAGCAATATCATTTCTGAGTATCTTGATCAGTGTCTCATGATCGTGGAGCAGGTTCAGGAGCATCTGCTTAGAGTTTGTAGCCTTATCATCTTCTGTCAGCCTGGTGATAGCGAGGTACTGCTTCAGGCTGCCTACTGCGTAGTGGCCTAATTTTCTGCTTCTCTCAGCTATGGCGTCTATCGCTTCGTCCAGCGCCTCATACTGTCCTTCAAATAATTTATGCAGCTCCATAAAACTGCTGCCAGTGACATTCCAGTGGTAATTGCGTGTCTTCGTATAGAGTACATACTCATCAGCGAGTAATGTATTGAGCATAGTAGCCAATGGCTGGAGGTGGGCTTTTGGTATTCCGATATCTACTTTCATATACTTGATCTGTTTTAATTAAATAATAAGTAAATCTAATAGATAAAAATCTAATCCGGGAGAGATGTGCAAAAAAACAAAGAACCTCGGATGGGAAGCTATTTGGTGAATTCTTGGGTCTTGAAATATTAATATATCACAACTTTTCTCGTGACAGAGCCTGCTCCATTTGAAATAGAAAGCAGGTACATACCAGAGCTAAGACCATTTCTTTCAATGGTAGTTTGATTGCTGGCATGCACTACATTTATTTCTTTCGTCGATACCACTTCACCCAGCAGGTCCATCATTTTGAGAGTAAATGTTCCTTCTATGTTTGAATTGAAAGTCACAATAGCATTGCTTGAAAATGGATTAGGCTGGACAGAGACATTACTGAGGGCACCGCTCACCTGATCTATACCGACATCGCAGGTCGATGGATAAGGTATATATAGGGAATCCTTACCTCCGATGGTATCTATGTCCGGGCACGACTGTGACGGGCATGCCACTCTAATATAGTACCGCACTCCAAGATCTCGCTCCAGATTGAAATTATTGATAGGAACTATATCTGTGGTGGCACTAGCCCATATCACCAGTTTATACTGTCCCGGATAGGCTTATATCTGCCCGGAGATCGATATAGCTCCATTCTGACCACCGGCGAAGGTATTGTCAGGGCTATTGCTTGACCAGCACAGGCCTGGAGGAAGATTATTGATCGAATCTATGGTCATGGAGTCCACATTGAATCCATTCAGTGTGCTGAAGGCGGTGAAATAGAGTGTGTCCTGAATATAGGGAACCCAGCCCGTAGGAATACAGGGAAGGCTATCGGATGATGGGGTAAAAAAAGCAATACTATTGGTGTCCACATTGATCAAAGTGGTGACCGCAGCTCCGCTATCGGTCAGACACTGCTGTGCATGGGCACCAATCGTAAGGCCAAATATCAAACTCAATAGTATAAGAGATTTCCGCATGATCATATTTTTCCATTAACGCCAAAAGATGGCTTTAGTATGCAAAACTAAGATAAAAGCATAAAACTAATCGATATGCTTAAAAGCTTTTACAATAGATATTATACAACATAAGGGCTTATCATAATCCTGCGGGCGCTATATGGGACGCTCTGTCGCATCAAGAATCGCCCTCTTTTCTTCTTTTAATTTCCGCTTTGCCTTCTCAGGAGCTCTGGTTTGTAATAAGCCCGGTTCATCTTATGTTGATTTTTTTGCCTCAAATATTATGGCTCGCACTGACGCTATTGCTTGTTGTGTGGCTGTTTGTATTAATTCCCTCCCTTTGGAGAGGACTAAGGTGAGGTGGGTTACTTCACTCTTTTTAGATAAACCGTAGCAATCGTAGTGTGAAACTCCGCATCAGTGATCTGGCTGTTTTTGAAATGAAACACATTTTTATTGCCATCAGGGCTTTTGAACTCTATAGTATTGGGCTCCGGAAATTTCAGATCAACATATTCTCCGTCAGTATCGGAGAAGAATCTCTTTCTATTGGGATCAAAGTTATCGCAATACAAGGGCCCGACAGAGAAAGTAGGTGCTTCAGTAAAAGTTTTCTTGCCGCGATGGGTTTCTACCTGGTATGCCTTGCCATCAAACTGGATATTGCTCCATTTATCTTTTTTGCCATTATTGATTTCGTAATAGCTGGCGCTTATCAGCTTGCCATCTTTATATCTTGCTTCATAGTGTGCCTGGTTAGTATGAGTGATCCAGAGTATCTTGGCCTGTATATGTGAGTCAAGAATGTAATTGTCAATACCATTGGCATCATGCGTCTTTGTGATAGTCTCCAGGCCTACACTATCTCCGAATAGCATCATATTAAAAACCAGTTTTTGGGCCTGTGTACCGGAAGTCAGTAGGATAAAGATCAGGACCGTGAGAAGTTTATGCATGG
>PLSN01000221.1 GCA_003165135.1 Bacteroidota bacterium | reverse complement strand
CTCAGGTACGGCACCTATGGCAAGAACAGTGACTCAAACTGCCATCCTTTCCTACGCGAAAATAACTGGATGACCAGAAACCTGGCTGTAGCGGGCAACTTTAACATGACCAATGTCGATGAGCTCTTCAATAATCTCATCCAGCTCGGCCAGCACCCCATAGAGCGCAGCGATACCATCACCGTGATGGAGAAGATAGGCCACTTCCTTGATACAGAGGTACAGCATATCTTTGATAAATACAAAGATCAGGGCTATGGCAATAAAGAGATCACGGACTTTATCATCAAGGAAATGAGCGTGAGGCGTATCCTGAGCCGTGCAGCCAAAAATTTTGACGGCGGCTTCGCGATGGCGGGTATGATAGGCCACGGAGATGCATTCGTTCTCCGCGATCCTAACGGCATCCGTCCCGCATATTACTATCATGATGAAGAGATCGTGGTCGTCGCTTCAGAGCGCCCATGCATCCAGACCACATTCAATGTCAGTTTCGATTCTATCCATGAGATCAAACCTGGTTTCGCTCTAGTGGTCAAAAAAGACGGCCGTGTGAAAGAAGAAATGGTCATGGAGCCGAAAGAGCGCAAGTCATGCAGTTTTGAACGGATATATTTCTCTCGTGGCACAGACAAAGAGATCTATGCAGAGCGCAAAAAACTCGGCGAACTGATGGTGCCACAGATACTCAATGCCATTCATGATGACGTGGAGAATGCTGTTTTCTCTTTCATACCCAATACTGCCGAAGTGGCATTTTATGGTTTGATAAAAGGGGTAGAAGATCATCTCACTCATGAGAAAGTAAAAGCTATACAAGCTAATCCCAAGCTGAGCCAGGAAGAACTTGAAAAACTAGTACGATACAAACTCCGCATAGAGAAAATAGCTGTAAAAGATGTGAAGATGCGCACATTTATTTCCGATGACTCCTCACGCGATGAGATGGTATCTCACGTTTATGATGTGACCTACGGCAGCGTCCGCGCTAATGAGGACACACTCGTCGTGATAGACGACTCGATAGTACGCGGTACGACCCTCCAGAAAAGCATACTCAGCATACTCGACCGCCTTAGCCCAAAGAAGATCATCATCGTCTCCTCGGCGCCGCAGATACGCTATCCTGACTGCTATGGTATCGATATGTCGAGGATGAATGATTTCATCGCCTTCCGCGCGCTGATAGCCCTGCTCAAAGAAGACGGCAAAGAAGCACTGCTCGCAGAAGTCTATGAGAAATGCAAGGCTGAACACGTGAAAAATCCTGCCGAGACCACTAACTATGTCAAGGAGCTATACGCTCAGTATACCGCCGATCAGATCTCAGCCAAGATATCTGAGATCGTACGTCCTAAGCAGATATTCTCAGACGTACAGATCATCTATCAGACCGTAGAGAACCTTCACCTCGCCTGTCCGAAAAACCTTGGTGACTGGTACTTCACCGGCGACTATCCTACACCCGGCGGCAACCGCGTAGCCAACAAAGCCTTCATGAACTACATGGAGGGCAATGACGGAAGGGCGTATTGAGGCGTAAGCTTTATGTAAGGAGAAAAAACACTATTTTTGTAGAACAAATATTTCTATGGACTACATTGTTATTCCCACCAAAAACAAAACCGAAACAGATTTCTTTATGGACCTGCTGAAAAAGATGCATAAAGAAGCTAAAACCCTTTCCCCATCTAAAATGGAAGACCGTGCTTTTATAGCAGCACTAAAAGAATCTGAACTTTCGGGTAAGGGCAGCCTTAAAAGGGTAAAAGCCCATTTAGATAAAGTCATTTCAGCATGATAGAAGAGCGTAGTTCGTAGAGACGCAAGATCTTGCGTCTCTACGAACTAAATCTCCGCTTTCAACTTTTCAATCATATTTTTTTGTTTGAACCACAAAATGATAGTACATTTAGTATATGTAATCCCTTAGAATTGAAAATATGAAGCACTTTTTATTTTGTTTTTTATGTCTTATCTTTTGCTATACTGCATCCGCACAGGTAGCGCAAAATGTGCCATTCGTAAATGGTGGAGTAAAAACGATACTTCGGTATAATAACAATTTATACATCCTTGGTGCATTTACTGTCATAGGAACTGACAGCAACTACAATGGTATCGGTTTGCTGGATGCGCACACTTCTGCGCCACAGGCTTGGAATCCAGCCCCCAATGGTGCGGTATCATGCATGATCCTTCAGAGCGGTAAACTAATCGTAGGCGGATATTTCACGACCATAGCTGGTCAATCGCGTAATGGCATTGCCATATTTGACGCAGCTACAGGGGCTTTAGACCCAATGGCTCCTTCAGTGTTCAATTCAGTATATGCCTTATGCTCAGACAGCAATACAATCTACTGTGCAGGCACGAGTGGGAATGGCCTCTACATACAAAATTTTGACATTACTACAGGTGCAGTATCTGGCTGGCAAAGTGGCCAGTTTTTAGATCCTCCCACTTCGATAGCAAAGTCGGGAAACTATGTATATGTGGGAGGGACTGAAATGCGGAGTGTTAGTTTATACCAGTCTCCCGAATATGATGTAATGAGGTTTAATGCTACTTCAGGTGCTGTCGACAGTGCCTTTATGGCCAACAGCTTCATTGACCAATCTTACAATCATATTGTACTTCAGATTTTGCCATATATGGGGCGTATCTATATAGCTGGAGAATTTGAGCTTTTTAATAATAACACGGTGGATGGATTTCTGGCGTTAGACTCAAATGGTAACCTGACTTCTTTTGATGTATTTGCGGATAACAATGAAAATTTTTCGCTTTTCGC
>PLSN01000294.1 GCA_003165135.1 Bacteroidota bacterium | reverse complement strand
GGGTCTTGAAGAAACTTATGGTGAGTGATCCTATGACTACGAAGGAAACAATGATGATAAAGAGCATCGTATAGTTGATCCGTGTGCGGAAGGATATATTTATACTTTCTGTCACCCCTGTGTTTGACCGGATGGATCTATATATATTGATGAGAGAAAGTATCAGGAAAGTGACGATGAGATATATCACAAAGAAATAGGACATCGTAGCCACCGGTTCAAAGAACCCTTCCTGAGGAATGGATATGATGATACTTCTGTTGTTAGGATATTTGCAAGCAAGATGCTCCCATTCATCTGTCTCGATAAATTTAGGTTCATTGAGCGGAGTGTTCATACTTCGATCCCAATAATAGGTATATGGGAAGTCGCCGTGCTGCACTACGAGCCTGTCATTATGATAGATCGCAAAATTATAGGCGCTATTATCTATTGTAGATATGATGTTCTGGCCGAGAAGCAGCTCAGGATATACACTCTGCCCGTTATATATCTTAGGCGTCAGGTAGAGTACCAGTTCGCCGAGCCTTGAGTTGTTATTGTTGATGATCGGGATGATACCTATATAGGTAGAGTTGGTCAGCGAGTCATTGATATAGACCAGGTCAGGGGTAGAGGTAGTAGTGTCAAATACATCTTTGAAATGTGCATAAGGCACAGTATCCCTGCGAAACAGCGGGTTTCTGAGAGAGTCATAAGCATATACCTTGATGTCATATTTGCTGAAGTAGCCACTAAAATACAGTGAATTGATCCTGTCATGCAGGTCTCTGGATGATGATGGTTTATGTACAAAGAAATTTTTGACCAGTTTATCCGTGCTGATCCGGTCTGCAATATCCGAGTAGGTGAATTCTGCGATATAGTCATGGCCTGCAAGAAGTTTTCCGGCCAGAAATTCTCGTTTGTTCCTTTCTTTATGTTCGTAGAGATTTTCTATCAGAAACATTGACAGTATGCTGTAGAGGAGTATGAATATCAGAATGTTTCTGGTGGTTCTTAGCTCATCGGAATATTTGAAAATGAGATAGCCGGTGAGCGTAAAAAAGAAGCTCCAGATCGCAGTAAACAAAATAGATTCCAAGAAGTGTACATCATAGACATACCATATGAATATATCGCCGGCTATAATAGTGCCGATGACAAGAAAGATGACTGATACATCCAGGTCTATCAGTCTCCTGAAGGCATTGGTGCTGAATAGAAAATGACTGATCAGTAAAGCTGAGATGCATAGGAGGCCCAATAAGCTATATTGGTTTAGGCTTAAGATATTGTATACCTCAAATGATATCACTGAGTCCATGACCAGTGACTTGAATATCCAATAGATACTGCCCGAACCGATAAACTGCAATGAGATCAGAAAGGCCTGCTCCAATCTACGGTAGCGCGGAGGGAATAGTGATAATGCGAATCTCTCATACAGACTGAAATAAAATGCAGAGAACCAGAAGATCATAGCACAGGTCAGCATCAGGTCGCCTAATGATCCTGCGAATAAAGAGGAACCGTATAGTGACGGGTTAAAGAGGTCGAGTTTATAAAATTCAGCTGGGAATTTGAATGTGATCATACCATACCTTATAGCTAAGACAGTAGTGATCAGAAATATCAAACTCCAATGAGGGCCTTTGATACGAGCTATGATATGTGCGAGTTCATGGAGGTAGAAGCCAATGATGAGTAGTATAAGCAGGTAAACAAAGACCAGCGCTATATTGGCTGTAGTATCGACGTGTGTATCATCAGCATACAGGCTGAAGAGCACCCGCCCGTCGCGGGCATGTACGGGTACTGAGCCGGGTATTTTGACCTCAGTGATGTTATAGTTAGAGGGTATCTTGAAGCCTACATCATATTCATTTTTGAGGAACTTATTTTCGAAACGGTACTCATGTTTCAGGAGCAGGTAGCCGAGTAGTTCATTCCCATTAGCCGCATGGCGTATCATCTGGAGATACCATCCGTTTTTTAGTTTGCTGACAGTGGCCTCGGGTGTGTTCAGTTTATTGTCAGCTGTCGGAGCTACAGTATTGTCATTATAGAGCAAAATCGAGTCGTGCTGATTGAGTACGAAAACCTTGATGCGGGTCGATTCCAGCAGGTCGGCCTGAGTATGCAGGTCTGCCTTGGCTATTTTGTCAAAGTCATTCTGCGAGTCGGTGATGAGGTTCTCGATCTTATTGGCGGATGTCGTCAGGTCTTCCTGCGGAGCTTTGGAGATAGCCACTATGAGCAGTATCCCCAGCAGCACTGGGAGGAAATAAGCCCGATATTTATTCAAAAATGCCAGCAAGCCTGGGTAGGTTTAGAGGAGTTTAGAAAGGATATAGATACAAAAATCATTCCTAATTCGGAAAAAGGAGCTATCCGGACTCTTCCTTGTCTGACTTTGGTTTTGATCAGGAGCCATATCGAAATGGCAAAACTTTTAGTCCGGTGAGGCAGCTATGCTATCATTGCTATCAGAAAGTTTTTATCCTGCAAATTGATTTTCGAGCGATGCTGAAGCCCAGTAAAACTGTCCTTTTTTTCTTATTACGAAAACCAATTCTAAGATCAATCGCTTTAGTTTGGCTCAGTGCCATGCTGCATAAGGGTTTCAAGCGCACCTGTATTTTCTATTCGACCGATAAACATT
>PLSN01000319.1 GCA_003165135.1 Bacteroidota bacterium | reverse complement strand
CTGGAAGAGTGATATGGACCTCCGCTACCATAAGCGCCGATCGGCACACGGATCAAAGTCTGTACCGGCCACTTGCCATTACTTAGATAACAAGAGCGTGAGACCTCAGTGAATAACTGGTTGATACCTGGGAAGATATAGTCCGCGAACTGAACCTCTACTATGGGCTTGCAACCCACCGCACTCATGCCTACTGTGCTGCCCACGATGTATGCTTCCATGATAGGGGTATTGAATACACGCTGGTCGCCATACTTCTTTGCCAGCAGAGCCGCCTCTCGAAATACACCTCCCAGTTCACCACCCACATCCTGCCCATAAAGTAGTGACTCCGGATGATGGCTCATGATCTCATCTACAGCATGGAGTGCGGCATCTACCATCATGACCGTCTGCCCACCTGCCGGGCTTCGCTCACCGCGCTCTTCAGTCACAGGTGTCGGAGCGAAAATATGGTCCATCAGGTCGGCCTCGGTCGGATTGGGCTCGGCGAGCGCCTTTTCAAATTCATCAGCTACATACTGACGGGCTTCGTCTTCGATCCTGTCTATATCGTCCTTTGATGCGATGCGGTTTTCTTTGATGTGTTGTTTTAGCACCGGATATGGGTCGCGGGCTGCATCATTCTCCAGATTTTCTTTGGGACGATACCATTCCTTGCGTACACCTGATGTGTGATGATTGAGCAGGGGTACTTTTACATGTATCAGGTAGGGTTTACGGTCTTTTCGTACGAGAGATATGATCTTATCCAGCGTATCATAGCATTCATTGAAGTCCGTACCATTGATAGACATGACACGCAGTCCTTTGAAGCCTTTTGCATATTCATCAGCATCCATCTTGCGGATCTCTGACGAGTGCGCGGAGATATCCCATTCATTATCCTGCACGAGATAGATGATCGGATAGTCATGGAGCGATGCCATCTGAAATGCCTCAGCTACCTCACCCTCAGTGACCGATGCATCACCCAGAGAGCACAATACTATCGGCTCATCGCCACGTTTCCAGTCGGTGATATGCTGCTGCTCTTTATACTGCATGCCTTGTGCCGTGCCTGTAGCGGGAATGGCCTGCATGCCGGTCGCTGAAGACTGGTGTGGTATCTTCGGCAGGTCCTCACGCGTACTGCTGGGGTGACAGTAGTAGGTGCGTCCACCCGAGAAATAATCAGTGCGCCTGGCAAGAAGCTGAAGCATTAGCTCGTATGGAGTGAAGCCCATACCCAAGAGCATGGCATCATCTCTATAGTACGGGAAGGCAAAGTCTTGCGGGCGGAGCAGAAAACCTGCTGCCAACTGTATAGCCTCATGGCCGCGCGATGTGGCATGGACATATTTAGCGCATATATCCTTGCGTTCTTCATATAGCTCCGTCATGCTTTTGGCGGTAGCCATCATCCGGAATGCGCGCAAAAGGATATCATTAGATGGTCTCAATGCTCTGTGATTTGGTGTAGTACGACACGCAAATTAACCTAAAAAACAGGAAGTCAAAATGAGTTCGCATTTATGTTTATGCAATGCGATTTACTTCTTTTTATTCAATACAAAACGGATATATCCCGCCAGAATGATCTCTGTAGCTATGATCGGCATGATGAGGTTCATGACAATGAGTATGGTATTGAGAAAAGCAGGGGTCATCAGCTTGTCTGCCTTGTCATACAGAGAATACGCAATAGCATAGAAAAAGAAGAAAAGCAGGAAGATACTCATCAGGCTGATCATAAACTTTTCGGTAGTGTTGAGTGTATCCTTCATTCTGAATTTGAGGTAGAAATTTATCACTGCCAGCAAAAAGAGGATATATATGAGTTCTAGCATTGGGGTATCAATTGTTTACAGACCGTGAATCTAAGCAAAACCGGATTAAGTGCAGAAAAGCTCACCGGCTTCACTGATATAGAACGTATCGGTCAATCCATCAAATTGACCCTGAGATGACAATATGGGATATGACACTACGTTTTCTTTGTTAATTTTATGCGATGAAATTTTACGTACTAATAATGGCGCTCATACTCTCTTTTCAGGCACTCGATGCCCAGCGGATCAGGGTCAATGGCGATGTCAAAACCCGGACAGAAGTCCCTATCCAGGGAGTACTGGTCATGGCGTTTGACAAAGGAGAAATGCTCAAAAGCTATGTCAGCAATGAAAAAGGGGAATACCGTTTCGATGTGGACAGGATGGTGTTTGACATTCTGTATTACAAACCGGGACTGAAGACACATGCCTACAGTCTCAATAACAGGCTGGACAAAGAAACTCAGGGTGTATATGTCTATATACCCATGGATGATTCTCTGGATGAGACAGCTATCGATCTGAACATGTGGCTGAAACGGCACCACCTCACTGCGGCATATATGGACTCAGTATATACCGAAGAGATCCGGAAAGACTCCACAAAAGCAGCCACCCAGCACAAGAGCCACAAACAATTAGTGAAAGACGCACTCGCCGAGCAGAAGCGCTTCTCAAACTATAAAAAGACCACCGAGAAACAGTCGATCGATAATCAGGAAAGTGAAGTGACCACCGTGACTATCGGGCCTGATACATATGAGCTCATCACGAGTGATAAGGGCGGAAAGAAATATTTCAAAAATGATAAGCCTATCACTGAGGTTACATATCGGTTTGAGACCACCAGACGCTATGACGGTGTGCTCAAAAGCTCAAAGAGTGTAAAGAAGTTTGACAAGTACCAGCCTCTGCAGCATGTCAAGGGCTGATATTGCTATTTATTTTGCAGCGGCTACTGGGCCTGAGAGTGCCGCTATACACTCCTCTCGTATATCCCAAAGTTGTTCTGTAGTATATTTCAGTACAGCCTTATCTTTGGTTTCTTTGCGCCATTTGTCCAGATAGTTCTTGTGTGCTTTGATCTTATACGCACNNACTCTATCTCTTCTTCACTTACTATTGCTTTGATCCAGGCTGTCTGTGCCTTGGGATAGGTAGCGTCAATGATTGTGCCATTGTTTTTCAGATATACATGTGCTTCCGGTATGTATGTCAGGCGGTATTTACGCAGCACAGGCTGTATAGCAGGTGTATTCTCTGCATCCATATTGAATATACCGAGCATCAGGTTGAATCCTTGTTTGCCATTCTCCATGCAGAGAGTATGAAGCAGTGCATTTTTAGTACTGCAAGTACCCTTTTTCTCATCGAGTACACGCATTAGGCTGCCTGTTTTTGAGTTCCTGCCGTAGGGGAGATGCTGGATGTACTTCAGGGCAGCAGCAAAGTCGGTAATATTCAGGTCTGTAAAACGTAAAGAGAGCTCGAAATGTGCCGAGATCGTAAAGTTTTCGTATGTGGATTTGGCCATAGCGGGCATGTGTTTATATCTTTAAGATATACAAGTTAAGCAAATATTACCACATTTTGCCCGCTATTTTAAAGGCCATTGATAGCAACACTCTTGAGAGTTAAATTAAAATAAATTCGTCAAGCGTTTNNAAATAATTAATATGTATCTGGTGATTGTAACGACTATGCTTCCAGTAGCAGTTCCTGTTGTGCTTTACGGCGTGAGCGCCACCATATGAAGCCGATAGTGCCTACTATGAGGTATGGAGAAAGGAATAAGTAAAGAACTCCTTTATTGATCCCATCGCCGGCAGAGTTGCCGTTTCTGGAGGCCTCATCTGCTACCTCAGTACACATCGCGCATTGCGAATAAGCTACATGAGCTACAACCAGTATCAATAGTGTGAGAAATATTATTTTGAAAACCTTATTCATAAAACAAAGATAAGAGAAATCAATTTTATAATCCTATGCATTTATTAATTCTGAAAATCCTGCAAATTCTGATCATAGGTGGCTATAGTANNAACAATAACCCCCGTAATGCTCACATATAACCAGATAGGGTAGGTGATCTTGGCTATTTTGCGATGATTAGCGAAGTCTGATGTCAACCCTCTGTATGTAGTCAATAGAATAAATGGCAGGATAGTCGCCGCCAGAAATACATGCGTGATCAAAACCGGAAAGTAGAAATACCTGATCGCACCCTGCCCGCCAAAATGAGTATCTATAGTAAAAAGATGATGCAGGATGTATGATACCAGAAACAATGAGGAGAAGACAAAAGCCGTGAGCATCACATTTCTGTGTTGGGTAAATTTCTTCTGCTTCACCAGTATCAGGCCAAATATCAAAAGTAAAGAGACGAGCGAGTTGATATAGGCATTTACCTTCGCAAATATATGCGGATCAAAGCCCAGATCTACATTCGCCAATTTAAATTCACCCAAGATGACCACTACTCCAAACACTACCACAGACAGAACCGCAATAATGGCGTATGCTGATTTATCATTTCTTTTTAATATAGGCTGTAACATATCGTTTGATTTATGTTTTTACAATTGTAAAACGCGTTTCATATATGAGCCGAATCCTTCTTTCTTTTGTTTAGGCTCTTTGCGAAAGCTGTAGTTCTTCTCGGTCTCACGCAGCACCATGACTATATCTGCCATGAGTTTATTGACACTACTGCTGTCGGTGCCATTGTAGTATCCGCGTATCACGCCATTGCCATCCACGAGGGTCAGCTTGTCACTGTGAATGAAGCCATCAGGGCCGTCATCCTGGTCTTCTTTGGCCAACAGGTGAAAGCTTTCATTGGCAAGCTTGTAAGTTTTTTCTTTGGGTGCGGTACAGAAATACCAGCGTCCTGTGATCGCATCGCGGGCCTTGGCATATTCGCGGAGCTTAGCCACGGAGTCGCGGCGCGGGTCCACGCTGAAAGATACGATGCGAAAGTTATTATCTTTGATAAAGGCCTGCTGTACACGCTGTAGCTGGCCTGACATGACTGGGCAGATACCGGGGCAGGATGCAAAGAAAAAATCCGCCACATATATATTGTCACGGAGGCTATCGAGCACCAGCGGGTCGCCGCTTTGAGTCAGGAAGGTATCATTGGCTACGGTCTGATAGAAGGAATCGATCTCTGCCTCGTGGGCATCATTCATCACCTCCTTGGCGCCGGTAGGGTAGTAGCGTGGCGGCGCCGGCGGACGTGGTATCTTGCTCAGCGGACGAAACAGCAGAAAGAAGAATACCGGTGTCGCGATGACCAGCACCAGCCCAAATATTGTCAGCGAGTTTTTGCTCATTTATTTAATTCAAGCACAAGATTAGTACACAATTGCTAAACAGTGTACTTTGGTTAATATTTTATTTCTTTTGATATAAACATAATATGGTATATTAGCTAGTGTTATAGTATAATTTCCAACCTAAAGCACATCAAAATGAACATTATCAGGATTTTAATTATTGTAATTTTAATGACAGGCTCTATTTTCTCTTTTGCCCAAGACTGTAAATATGAAATTGGTGTAGATGGAGGCCCAGGAGTAAGACTGGTTTATGGACTTCTGAATACACAGGTCAAACAGTATTCTTTGGCCTATATTGGAGGATCGGCTGGAGTTTCATTTCAATATAATATTGATAAAATATTCTCAGTCAAAACAGCTATCTCGTATGATATTAAAGGAGCTGAAGAAAGTGTAGTTTTAGTAGATCAATATGGTATAATGGATCCTGCGCTGATGTTCCATATTAATCTAAATTATTTGACCCTACCAGTTCTTGTCAAAGCATCATTTGGGAAAAAGATAAAATTCTTTATCAACGCAGGACCATATCTGTCCGTATTACTGAAAG
>PLSN01000308.1 GCA_003165135.1 Bacteroidota bacterium | reverse complement strand
GTTTTGAACCCTTTGTGGGTTGAATAGCCGATGACAGAAATGATTTTTTATTACCTTCGGACACATAATCGACTAACATGAAAAATATACTGGTAGCTGTAGATCTCGAGGGCGGAGACCAAAGCCTGCTCGACCATGCATCAAAACTCGCCGCAAAATTTGACTCAAAGATATGGATAGTACATGTGGCCATGCCTGACCCTGACTTCGTGGGGTTTGACGCAGGCCCTGTATACATCCGCAAGACACTGGCAGAAGACCTCCGTGAGGAGCATAAGACGCTTCATAAGTATTCTGAAACACTGAAAGCGAACAATGTCAATGCCGAGAGCCTGCTCGTGCAGGGGCCGACCGTGCAGACCATATTCGATGAGGCGGAGAAACTCGCTGTAGATATGCTGATACTTGGTTCGCATAAACATAATTTCCTGAAGAGGGTATTTGGCCAGGAGGTGACACGTCAGATATTTGATAAGTCGAAGATACCGATGCTGATAATACCTATCGGGGAATAAATACGTCCTCATCCCCGGCCCTTCTCCGAGGGAGAAGGGAGAATACAAAACAGCCACCTCACGCTGCCCTCTCCGAAGGAGAAGGGTGAAATACATCCTCACCCCGACCCTCTCCAAAGGAGAGGGAGGAACAGCCTTTGCGGATTTATATGACCTGGGGCTATTGAACAGTGAAGATTTCCCGCATTTCAAAGGGGCCTTTATCAATATGAACAACAGCTATATGAACGTGCTGATGCCATTTCGGAAGGTCGTATCTGTGACAGTGAACCAATATGCTAATGTAAATACCTACGAAGCAAAGCGCGAAAAATACAAAGCAGACATCGAGACAGGTGATGGACTGGGTTTCGTATACCCATGTATGTATGATCGGCAGCCTTTCTATCAGCTCAATGCGGTCGAACGCAACCTTGCGACAGGAGAATCTGATTTTGACAAAGCAAGAGAGAAACTCAACGAGACATTATTGGATATTTTACAAAAGCTATGACAGAGCTGCTAGAGATCAATCCGGACAATATAGATGACAGGCTGATAGCCCGTGTGGTCAAGTGCCTGCAAAACGGAGGGATCATTATCTATCCTACTGATACGGTCTATACACTGGGCTGTGACCTGACCCATCGCAGCGCCTATGAGAAGCTATGCAAACTCAAGGACCTGAAACCCAATAAGGCAAACTTCTCCATCGTATGCTATGACCTGAGCCATATATCTGACTATACGCTCAATGTCAGCAATGCCTGCTTTAAGCTCATGAAGCGCTGCCTGCCGGGGCCATACACTTTCATCCTCAATGCTAACAATACGATCGTCAAAATATACGGCTATAGCAAAAAAACTATCGGGATACGCGTACCCGACAATGCGATAGCCCGAGATATCGTAGATGCTCTCGGTGCACCCATTCTCTCCGCATCTATCAAGATCGATGATCAGGTGACAGAATATATAAGCGACCCACAAGAGATATATGAACTGTATGATGGCATAGTAGATATCGTGATAGACGGCGGCCCCGGAGGCAATATAGCCTCAACCATACTCGACTACACTGGTGATGATCCTGTACTAATAAGAGAAGGTAAAGGAAAATTCGAGGAGTAGTACTAGCTCCTGCCGATCAAATATTCTTTAAAGAGATCATACTCCGGGACCATCAGCTTACTTTGTTTCTGAAGCGAAAGTATCCCTCGAATTGATTCGGGCATTTCTATCTCTTTGCCAATAATACGCTCCACCACATCAGCGAATTTGACCGGATGAGCGGTCTCCAATATAAATCCGCCATCAACAGTATGCTCGTTCAGATAGCTTTCCAATGCCTTATATGCAACTGCACCGTGAGGATCGAGCAGGTAATGATATTTCCGGTAAACATCTGCTATGGTATCTGAGGTCACAGCATCGCTCACTGTATAGCTGCTGATCAGATCACTGATACGCGCGTGATCATGCTGAAAAAGCTCCAGTATCCGTACAAAGTTGCTCGGATTGCCCACATCCATTGCATTTGAAATAGTAGGAACGGCGGTCTTAGAGTGAAAGTGCCCAGTGCCTAGATAGTCAGTGAATACATCATTCACATTGCTAGCGAGCACAAAATGTGATGCAGGCAATCCTGATAGATATGCCAGCAGACCCGCACAGATATTACCATAGTTGCCGCTGGGCACACAGATCACAGGAGGTTTATTTTCCTCCCACTGCTGTATGGCATAGAAATAATAGAACTGCTGCGGAAGCCAGCGTGCTACATTGATAGAGTTAGCCGATGTGAGAAACATACGCTCTGTGAGATCAGTATCAGCAAAGGTGCGTTTGACCAGGGCCTGACAGTCGTCGAAAGTACCCGAGACCTCCAGTGCGGTGATGTTTTGACCTAGCGTGGTCAGCTGCTGCTCCTGTACCTTGCTCACTTTGCCGGACGGATACAGTATCACGACATCAATCCCATCCACTCCGAGAAAGCCATTCGCCACAGCACTACCTGTATCGCCAGATGTAGCGACGAGCACAGTGACACGACGGCCTTGCTCCTTTGAAAAATACCCCAGACACCTGCTCATGAATCGTGCTCCCACATCTTTGAATGCCAGTGTCGGTCCATGAAATAGTTCCAGTGAATATATATTGTCATTGATTTGCTTCAATGGGAAATCAAAGGCGATGGTCTCTTCGCATATTTTATGCAAAACGTCATCAGGTATCCCCGCGCCTATATATGGGTGAATGACATGATAGGCTATATCTGCTTTAGAATAGCTTTTGATATTATTTTTAAAATCACCTGAGAGTAATGGTATCCTATCCGGGAAATACAATCCTCCGTCAGGGGCCTGCCCTCTGATAGTCGCTTCGCGAAAACTAACCACCGGAGAACTCTTATTGGTACTGTAATATTGAATGGGCGGCAAACTCATTATACTATTGCTTTTACTCCATAAGGATTGATAGTGGTGATATACAGATGAAAGTCTATTCCTACTTTATCATATACTTGTTTGATCGCAGCCTCCACCCTATGTGCAGTAGCTTCATCACTACTCAGCATAAAAACGGATGGCCCTGAGCCGGATATCCCACCGCCTAATGCCCCGGCAGCGAGGCTGGCTTTTTTCACTTCATCATACTGAGGGATCAAAGTACTCCGCATCGGCTCTACGATCACATCTGTCAGAGATCTGCCAATTAGGGCGTAGTCGCTCTTCATCAGTCCTGCTATCAGTCCTGCTACATTAGCCCATTGTGTGATAGCATCTTTGAGGGTTACTTTCTTTTTAAGGATTTGCCTGGCCTCTGATGTTTTTATTTCTATCTGTGGATGCAGGACAGTGACATAGAGAGGCGGTGCGGGTATAGGAATGATATCAATAGGATCATTGCTTCTGACCAGTATTACGCCGCCATAGATACATGGGGCGATATTGTCCGCGTGCTTAGCGCCGGATGCGACAGCCTCGCCACACATGGCAAATCCAACCAATTCATCATTAGAGAATCTTTTATTAAGCAGTTCATTCGCGCCGACCACAGCAGCAGCGGCACTCGCAGCACTGGAGCCGATACCGCTCCCCGGTTTGATGGTCTTGGTACTTTCTATTTCAAATCCTTTTACTTCTCCATTCAGCGCATCCAGCATCGCAAGGAGCGCGACTCCGGCCACATTTTGACTCGCCTCAGTGGGCAAGTCGAAATCATCTTTATTTATGATAGTGACTCCCTTTTTATCACTGATACGGACTACCATTTTATCAGATGGCTCACTCAATGCAAAACCGAGTATGTCAAATCCACATACGACATTGGCTACAGTGGCCGGTGCATATACTGTTACTTCTTTCATACTCTGGCTGCCCTCATTATATCAGCGAATATACCCGATGCGGTCACCTCTGCTCCTGCGCCTGCGCCCTTGATCACCAGCGGCTGTTGTGAATATCTCTTAGTGTGAAAAAGTACCGCATTATCCTTGCCATAGAGGTGAAAGAAATCATGTTCCTTGCTGATATGCTGGAGGCCTACAGATGCTTTGCCTTTATCCAACTTTGCTACGAACTTCAATTTCTTCCCGTTCTCGAAAGCCTCGTCATATAGTTTATGGAAATGCCCTTCATGTTTTGCGAGCTCTTTATAAAAATTCGCGACATCACCATCCATGCATGATGACGGCAAAAAGGAATCATTTGCGATCTCGCTCATTTCCATTTTATATCCTGACTCGCGGGCCAGAATGAGTATCTTCCTCATCACATCAGTGCCGCCAAGGTCCAAACGAGGGTCTGGCTCTGTATATCCTTCGTCCTGCGCCTGTTTCACCACTTCGGCGAATGGCCTTGTACCATCGTAGTGGTTAAAAACAAAATTGAGCGTACCGGATAGCACCGCTTCTATGCGTTCGATCTCGTCGCCGCTTCTCAGGAGGTCATTGAGTGTGCCTATCACAGGTAGTCCTGCGCCGACATTGGTCTCAAAGTGAAATGAGGTGGTAAATTCACGAGCCAGGTCCTTCAGTCTTCGATATTGAGAATACTCAGCAGAGCAGGCTATTTTATTGCAGGCTACGACCGAGATACTTTTTTGTAAAAGTCTGTCATAACAGGCAGCGACATCCGCATTGGCAGTATTGTCGAGGAATATAGAATTGCGAAGGTTCTTTTCGGAAATAAAGTTGATAAACTCATGCAGGCTCATCTTTATACCACTATCCAGTTTATCCTTCCATGAGGTAAGATCAATACCATTTTCATCTAGCAGCATCATACGACTATTAGTGAGGCCGACCACACGGACCTGCAGCCCCAGATGCTCAAGCAGATAACTCTGCTGCTGCTGTAGCTGAGCCAATAGCCGACTTCCTACGTTTCCCACACCCACTATAAAGAGATTTATCTGGCGGTATGTTGTTTCGAAAAATTCTTTATGCAGTACGTTGATCGCTTTTTTGACATCAGCCGAACTAATAACCGCCGAGATGTTTTTTTCTGATGAACCTTGCGCTATGGCACGGATATTGACGCCGTTCCGGCCCATCGCCGCAAACATCTTGCCGCTGATGCCCTGATGGCTTTTCATATTATCTCCCACCAATGCAACTATAGATAGTTTATTCTCTACCTGGAGCGGTTCGAGTTTCTGAAGAGCTATCTCATTCGCGAATTCTTCGTCGACTGCTTTTTTTGCTTTGTCGACATTGTTTTCATCTATAGCTACACATATCGAATACTCAGATGAACTCTGTGTGATAAGTATCACGTTTATTTTTTCTTTCGACAGGGCCTCAAAAAGTCTTTTTGAAAAACCCGGTATGCCTATCATGCCACTACCTTCCAATAGAAGCAATGATACACGGTCGATACTTGACAATCCGCTGACTGCATTACCGCCTGCACGTGCTTTTCTCTCTATCTCTGTGCCGGTATCATTGGGCGCGAAAGTATTTTTGATCCATAGGGGTATACCCTTTGCCATCACAGGCTGTATGGTTGGAGCATAGATCACTTTAGCACCAAAGTGAGACAGCTCCATCGCTTCCTGATAGGAAATATTGGGTATTACCTTAGCATTTGGCACAAGACGAGGGTCAGCAGTCATCATCCCGCTCACATCGGTCCATATTTCGAGCTTCTCTGCATCTGTCGCAGCCGCAAGTATTGCAGCAGTATAGTCAGAGCCCCCACGTCCGAGTGTGGT
>PLSN01000478.1 GCA_003165135.1 Bacteroidota bacterium | reverse complement strand
GAAGTTTACAAAAGCATATTGTGATTTTAAACCCGTAAAGGGTTTCGAACCCTTTACGGGTTAATCAAATGAATCAAAAACTAAGACCTCAGGCTTGGCTTGATCTTTTCATCTACGAGAAATACGTATATCTCTGAGGTGCCTTCAGCTTTGAGCACCAGATTGCCATCATAGTAATAGTGGCCTTTTACATTGTCAGCGAGGTCAAGCACGGACGGAAGCTCGCCACGGTTTTTGATATTAAACAGGTCCACGGCCTTATTGAGGTCGGCTGCGATCTGAGAAGTATCGGCGAGCAGTATCTGTACTTTTGGAAAAACCGGCAGTCTTCTGCGGGATGCCTGTTTAGGATTCAGTATCAGGCTGCCTGTATCAGCGACGAGCGTTTCGCAGAGGCACATAGCAGCATTTGAGTTTTCGAGTGTGAAACCTATAGCACCCTTCTGAAAATTGTTTTCACAGAATGCATCCTTGATCTCATTTTCCCAGCAAAATACATGTGCCCATTTCATTTCCTCGCTCAGGGCCCTGAGTTCATTCACTACGTCAGCTATAGATTCACAGTAAATAAATTTTCCGCCTTTCTCGATCAGCATACTGGCGAATAGTATATCCAGCTCCTGATTATTTTTAGGGTCTTCGGAGGTAAGAATGGATGTAGATTCGTTAGCCTGTGCATTTTCAATAGACTGGCTGACGGATACAAATTCCACATGACTATAGTCTACAGTGCGTGTGCCCATTGGTTTGTCAGTGGGTGCGTCGATATTGGTCTTTCTGACCGGGATATATTCTTCTACGAGCGTATCTGTCGTATCGTCAGATGTGGTAGTATCTTCTGCTCGGTTAGCTTTCTTTGATGAAAACAAACTTTTCAAATTTCCCAGGAATCCGGTATTGCTATCCTCAGTGTACATAAGCTTTATTTTAGGGTTATGCTTTTTGTGACCGGATTAACTCAGGTCTTGCCAAAAGTGCGCATTTAAAACTGGAGTGTTATATAAACGTTATGTATCATTTTCAACGCTATCAGCCATAGTATGCAAATTAATGGACAGCGTCCTTGCTAATATAATTAGCAAGAAATTAACTGAGAAGTAGAGACGCAAAATTTTGTGTCTCTACAATAAATAAAAAAACCGCCCTGATATGGAGCGGTTTCTTTGAAATACTTTGTACAAAAATTATTGTGCTGTATAAGTATAAGTATCAGTGACAGTATGATAAACAGCTGTCTGATTAGGGTATGTGCCGGTATAGCCAATCACATTTTGATACACATTTGTCAAAACTATTGTAGAGTTATTCAATGTGGCTATAGTGAACCATGTACCTCCTGTTCCATCAGTTGTACTGCCGTCCAGGTAGAGAATAGTGTTATCAGGATCTATATTCCATGAAGTGATACCAACATTTGGCATATAATATCCAGGGCACTGAGATGTGTTGTAGCTATATGCAAGTCTTAAAGGGCTATTTGTAGCATAATCGTGGAACTCTGTGTATCCGGTCTGAGTGCATGTAACGTTAGTTTGCATAAGGTTGTGAGAGATGGTACCTGAATCAGAATAAGTTTCAGTGGCAGATGTGTAGCTCCATTTGTGGCTGGTCAGTATGCTGAGGTCAGTCACGGCAGCTTTTTTACAAGATGAAAGCATAGTAACAACAGCTACAAATGCAATCAGAAATCTTAGGCTTTTTGTCATTTTTATTGGTTTTTTTGTTGATTTAATGGGCGCAAAAGTAACAATTTTTTTGAATTAACAAATATAATTATATATCATGTATAAATCTATATATGAAAAACAGCAAACCAGAGGATTTCTTTGGAATTTGCTATTTTGTTCTTTTGTTAGCTTTGGAATNNGGGATACATACATTTTTAAAGATATTCAGCTTGTTTGTGCTTAGCAGGTTGTTGATACTGTTTGCTTTTTATATTGCACTTCATTATTATGATGCTCTTGCGGTAAATGGGTCGAATTTTCAATATTGTAAAAGCAAGCTGCTGAACTGTCTTGGCAACTGGGACTCAGGCTGGTATCTGAGTGTAGTAAAAAATGGATATGTAACTGACACTATAAATGGGGGCCAAAGTAATTATGGTTTTTTCCCTTTTTATCCAATGGCAATAAAGATGCTGGGGCTTGTGATACACAATGATTTTGCTGCTGGTATTATCATCTCTAACATATTGTTATTGGTGAGTTCAATTTTTTTATTCCTATTGTCTCTCAATATTTATCAAAATAGATCCATTGCCTTATTGANNTGACGGTCGGGGTACTGTTTTTTTTTCCAGGTAGCTACCTGCTTTCCGGAGTGTATTCTGAGTCTGCATTCATTTGTTTTTCTATCATGAGTATTTATTTTTTTGAGAAAGGAGATTATGCCTTAAGCGGTATCGGCGGTTTTTTTCTCACATTGACAAGACCTTTTGGTGTTTTGATCTTACTGCCACTTTTCTTAAGGTATATCTCTAAATATGGCATTGACTTTAAACCGAGAGTACTGTACCTGATATTGATACCATCAGGANNTATACTGCTACCTGACCACAGGAGATTTTTTATTCTATATACATGCAAAAATGAGCGGTTGGGGGACTAAATATGCCATACCATGGCAAGTATTAATTCAAGGCCTGAAAACCTCTGATCACTATCTTTATTTTAATTCATTCTACACAGTATCGATACTTGCACTTTCGGTCTTTCTTATAAGGTTCAGCCCCCTGTATCTTTTGGTCTGGATACTTCTATTGATAGCGGCGCCTTTATCCAATGGGGTTGTTAATTTGGTTTGCATGCCACGTTATATATTGGTATGCTTTCCTCTGTTTATGATGATAGGAGCTTTTGCGACAAAACATAAATGGGGCTGGCTGCTGATCTTTCTTCTCGTAGCTGTAAACTTTGTCCTAAGCGGATATTTCCAACTGGGATATGAATTTGCAGCATAAACAAGCTCAGATTATTGCTGGCACATTCGAATGCTTTTCAGATGATAGTATTATTCATTTGCAGTTGCGTCAGTATTGCCAGTAGTACCGGTTGTGTTTTCGGATTCTGTCACTTCCTGTTCGTCAAAGGGGCGTTTGCCTAGTAGCCTTTCAAGATCATCTTTGAATATGACCTCTTTGGTCAGGAGTTCATTGGCCAGAACGTCGAGGAGTGCACGTTTATCTCTGAGCAACGCCTGAGCGCGGACATACTGTTCATCGATAAATTTGCGCGCTTCTTCATCTATCATACGGGCTGTCTCTTCGCTATATGGTCTGCTGAATGTGCTGTTATTAACCATATCGTAGAAGGATATGTTTCCTACCTTCTCATTCATACCGTAGTAGGCTATCGCTGCGTATGCCATCTTGGTCACTACATCGAGGTCGCTCATCGCGCCGGTAGATATTCGGTCAAAAACCACACGCTCTGCCGCTCTGCCGCCCATGGTCATACACATACGGTCTTTCATTTCCTCTGTGGTCTCAAGGTATTTTTCTTTTGGCAGGTACTGCGCGTAGCCCAATGCTGCCACACCTCTCGGCACGATAGATACCTTTACGAGCGGATGTGCATACTCCAGAAACCAGCCGCATAGTGCGTGTCCTGCTTCGTGGTATGCGATGATCTTTTTCTCTTCAGGTTGTATGATCTTGTTTTTCTTTTCCAGCCCACCTATCACACGGTCTATGGCATCGTTGAAATCATCAAACTCTACTTCTGTTTTTTCTTTGCGCGCTGCGATGAGTGCTGCTTCATTGCATATGTTCGCGATATCAGCACCTACGAATCCAGGGGTTTGTGCCGCCAGTTTCAGCGGATCTACAGTCTTGCTTATCTTGATAGTATTGAGGTGTGTCTTAAAGATCTGCTCACGGCCTTTGAGGTCTGGTCTGTCTATAGATATCTGCCTGTCGAATCGTCCTGGTCTGAGGAGTGCCTGATCGAGTACGTCAGGCCTGTTGGTCGCTGCTACGATGATCACACCTTTCTCACCACTGAAACCGTCCATCTCTACGAGAAGTTGGTTCAGTGTGCTTTCACGCTCGTCATTGCCTTGTACCAGCGTCTTGCCACGAGCACGTCCTATGGCGTCTATCTCATCTATGAATATGATACAAGGGGCCTTGTCCCGGGCCTGCCTGAAGAGGTCACGCACACGTGATGCACCTACCCCGACGAACATCTCGACGAAATCAGAACCTGATATAGAGAAGAAAGGGACTTGTGCTTCGCCTGCCATCGCTTTAGCTATGAGGGTCTTGCCTGTGCCCGGAGGGCCTATCAGCAGGGCGCCTTTTGGTATCTTGCCCCCGAGCACGGTGTATTTTTTAGGGTTTTTGAGAAACTCTACTATCTCCTGTACTTCTTCTTTGGCTTCATCCAGCCCTGCCACATCGTCAAAGGTGATCTTGATCTTCTCGTCTTTATCAAAGAGAATGGCTTTAGATTTACCAATGTTAAAGATATTCCCTCCAGGGCCGCCCATTCCGCCGCCGCCCATACGCCGAAGCATAAACATCCAGAATAAGAATGACAGGCCAATAACTATGACCCAACCTATGATGCCATTGTAGTCACTTTTTTCCTTATAGTAAACGCTTATCTCTTTGACATCCGGGTGCTCTTTGTAAAAAGAGGTCATAAACTCATCAAACTTGTCATTTGATGCTACTGTGAATACATAATGAGGGCCTATATTGGCACTATTGAAGAGATTGTTTTTTGCTAAACTCTTGTACTTAGGCAGTGTCAGTGCTGTCGAATCCAAAAATACCAAACCTTCTTTGCCACCTTCGATCTCTATGGCTTTGACCTCATGATCTATCATTTTCTGGCGCAGGTCGGTCATGCTGATCTCTTCGGCCCTGTGCTGAAAGAGCGGCAGGTTAAAAAGGCCGAATATCACTACTACCAGCAGGATGATCCATACGAAATTAAATTTGAAGCCGCCATCATCATCGCTATTGCTCATGCCACGGGGCTTCTGGTCCCGGTAAAAAGGCTTGTTGTTTTTGTCTTTCTCGTTATTTTCCATGATCTACTTCTTCTTTGTACTTGTTTTATTAGGGGCGGCTGCCTTTCTGCCCTTCACCGGTGTTTTAGAGTCAGATACTTTTCGGGCCGGGCTTTTTTTGCCAGCGGCTTTGCGCTCCTGGATCTTTTTATCTACAAACTTTTTGTCAACCAGTTTTTTTCCGGCATACTTTTTATCTGCATGTTTTTTGTCCGTCAGCGTTTTCTCTGTAGACCTTTTCTCATCGGTCCTTATTGCTCTTTTCTCTGCGTTCCTCTTAGCAAATGGTCTGCCTATGAATTCTCTTTTGGCAGGGGTCCTGTCGCTCAGCGGCAGAGATCTCTCTATATCTTCCAGTGTATCCTCAGATGCAGGGCCGTATTTCCTATTGGATTGACGTACCACTTTTGGTTTTATTGCAGAGGCGGGATCATGTTTGGTTACTTTGGCATCGCTCCAAAGCTCCTCGAGCATATAGAAATCCCTCTTTTCTCGGTAGAAGATGTGCGCGACGACATCGACATAGTCGACTATGACCCACTCGCCATTTTTCATTCCTTCGGAATGATAAGGCCGGTGGCCTTGCTCCTTAGTAGCATCGAGAATACTTTGAAAGATAGCATTGACCTGCGTACTGGAGTCTCCATGGGCTATGATAAAGTAGTCTGATACTGTGTCGTGGATGTCGCGAAGATCAAGGCTTACTACATCCTGTCCCTTCTTTTCTAAGATCGCTTCTATGACGAGATCTTTTAGTTTGTCGGTGTCACCCGTTTGCTTTTTAGCCAATAGTTCTGTTTTTTATTTCCGTCAAAAGTAATTCATTTTCACAAATCCGAAAGAATACCAATATTAAGGAGGCATTTGGTTCGGACATTTATACTGTATTATACAAATTAGACATCAAAAATGCTCTATTGTCAATGGGACGGGGGACGAAGGACGAGGGGCGTAAATTCCGTCCCTCGTCCTTCGCCCTTCGCCCCTTCTTCGTTGTTGCATTGTCCACATATGTGAATCACCACGTCATTTTTTATTATTATATATGCAGACATGTCGGATACGCTCTTTATTGGTGCTAATCATATCAACCTGCAAAGTGTCGATTCTACAAACACCTATGCCAAGGACCTGATAGCCGAAAAACGGCCGGCAGAGGGTACTCTGGTCACAGCAGCCGAGCAATCTGCCGGCCGGGGGCAGTCAGGCAGCCAGTGGCAGGCCGAGCCGGGCATGAATCTCACAGCTTCTTATATCCTTTATCCATCTTTTCTTTCGGCAGACAAGCAGTTTTTTCTGAATATGGCTGTGAGCCTGGCAGTCAGGGAGTTGTGCGAGGAGATCACCGGTCATGAGATACGGATCAAATGGCCCAATGATATATATCATAGAAATAAAAAACTGGCGGGCATACTGATCGAAAACACCATCAGTGGCAGTCAGATGTCCTCGTCCGTGATCGGTATCGGGCTGAATGTCAACCAGACCTCCTTTGATCCTGAGCTGCCCAACCCCACCTCTGTCAAACTGATCACAGGGCATGAAACGCCAATAGAAACTGTAACCCTCAAGCTCAATAGCTATATAGAGAAATACTATCTTCAGCTCCGACAGCTTCACTTCAACTTCCTTGACAAGGGCTATATGGTGCACCTCTACCGCTACCATCAGACCGCTTCTTACAGCCGCCCCGGGGGGCAGATATTTCGCGGTGAGATCACGGGAGTGACCAAAGAAGGCAAGCTCATCATCGAGTCCAATGGCAAGGAATTGCGGTTTGGGATGAAGGAAGTGGAGTATTTGTGACTTAACCCAACCCGTAAAGGGTTTGAAACCCTTTACGGGTTAAAATATCCTCCAAAAATCCTAATTTAGTAGCGTAAACCAAACGCCATGCCTAGTTTCGATATAGTCAGCAAAGTAGACCCCCAGACCGTAGAAAATGCCATCAATGTGGCAAAAAAAGAGATCCAGAACCGCTATGATTTTCATGG
>PLSN01000497.1 GCA_003165135.1 Bacteroidota bacterium | reverse complement strand
GACAGCCGGGCGGCGGCCCTCCGGGCCCGGGTACCGGTGCTCCGATAGATGGCGGGGCAAGTATATTCCTGGCGGCTGTGGCGGGCTATGCTCACCGTAAACTAAAAGCGGAAAAGAAATCATAATACTGATCGAAAGATACTTTCTAACCTGCCGCTTCATATCGGCAGGTTTTTTTATTTGGCTGAGAGAATCCATCGGAGGTTTCAGTTTGACAAGCATTATATGCTATACTGCACACAGCTTTGACAATAAATGGCTAAAGTCAAAAAGGAGTTTTACTAAAAAAGTGAGAGGAAAGAAGTGGGTCTTATTGGGCTCGAACCAATGACCTCTACGTTGTCGACGTAGCGCTCTGAACCAACTGAGCTAAAAACCCTTTTTCCGTAAACGGACGGTAAAGATATAAATCAATAGGAATTTACGAAAGCCTTTTCGAATTGTATCTTAATAAGTCCTGTCCAGTACGAACCAACCAAAGGCACGCATGTTGAGCTTGACCATCGAGTCTTTGATCAGCGGATCAAGCCTCCACCAAGCCTTTTCGAGCATGTTCTTAGCTTCCCTTTCGCAGCGCTCTATGACTTTATGCTTATCCAATAATGCAACGGCCTGTTTTAACTGATCGATATCACTAGTCTTGGAACTTACGATCTGCCATAACTTCTTGCGATCTTTTTTATCCAGATATGCCATCGCTACAGCCACAGGATAAGTGATCTTGCCCGCTGTAATATCTTCGGCCTTGGTCTTGAGATTATCTTTGAATCCCTTCAGATTGAGCGTATCGTCTATGATCTGAAAAGCAATTCCGAGCTTCTCATAATAATCTCCGAGCCCTGCTATCTGCTCCTGAGATGCGCCACCTATCAATGCACCGATCTGCGCGAGATAACTCGCAGGTGCGGCAGATTTGAGACGGTGAGTAGCGAGTACACGCTTACTCAGCAGACGCGCCACACTGTCATCGACCAGTGCCTCCGGCATCATATAGTCGAGGCCTTTGATGTCCATGGCCTGCCCGCTATGTGAGGCACGCATGGCTTCAAAGTACCAGTTGTATACCTGTACCTTTTCCTCAAAGTGCATATCAGCTTCATAGATACATATCTGTCCAAGGAAGTATGCCGCTGTGCCTGAGTTGATCGCTGTGGCCTGACCATGCACCACATGTGCCGATGGACCACCGCGACGTACCGTAGAACCATCCTGCACATCATCTACCATGAGCGAGCCTACGTGCATCAGCTCAGGCAATGCCAGCCAGTCGATAGCCTCCTGCGAACTACCGCCTACTACATCGCAACATGCGATGGTAGCATAAGACCTCCATGACTTGCCACCGCGTTCTGTGATCTCACGTATCGGCTGAATAAAAGTCTCGATGTATGCTTTCTTGTCAAGGTTTTCTACCAAATGTTTATTGCCACGCTTTGATACCAACTCTTCAAACTTCTCCTGCCCGAATGAAAGTGGGATTATTTTCCTTACAGACTTTAGTGTCTGCTTTGACACTGCTTTGAGAAAGGTATTGAGGTCAGAACTATTGACGAAACCATGACGCTCGATATATGCAGGCCCCGATACATTCTTACCTCGCATTTTGCCTGTGGCATTCATACGTCCTTCCCAGAAAGCTGGTTTGGAGATGACTGTAGCAAATTCCTGCGCGGGAAATGCAGCGTCTATTTTTATTGATAGTTTAAAATCGGGTGCCTCCAATTCCCAACTGGTAGGATATGTATTGAATGTACGTGTGCTCGTCCACTCTTCTCCTACCGGCTTGAAATGATAGTTGGTCGAGTGATGGCGATTGCCTTTCTCATCGATGAGTATGATAAATGAACCACAGTCCTCGCCTGTCTTCAGGTCAATAAGATCATAAGCTGACAGTTCACAGCCATTGCTGAGCTGCACAGCGATCCAGTTCCATGACACATCTTTCTTTTGTTCGTCGTTCTTTTTCTCAGGATGCGCACCAAACTCATGGTCATACCAACCTGTCGCTGAGGTGATCTTTAGCTTTTCTCCTTTCACATTGAGTGAACCTTTGACCTCATTGCGTGGTATGAAATAATAAAACATATCCTCCGCGGATACACCACGCACGACTCCATTATCTCCATGGCGTGTAGGCGGCTTCTGCGGAGTAAACTCCAGGTCAGCACTAATATTCAACTCTTCATGGTGCAGGTGCAATACATAGTTGCCGTTCCTTTTTTTCTGAAAAGTATTGCCATCAAAATCAAGAAATAATTTGTCTGATGCTATCACCACATCTCTTGTGAGCAGTTCATCGGGGTAAGGCACTACACCCTTCTCAAGCATCTCGAGTGCCGCTCGTTTGAGGTGAGGGTCTTTGACCAGCTGGCCTTTTTTGATCCGCTCTATACCAATCTGTGGTGCCCTTCTGTCTACGAGAGATACTGTATGATATTTCTTTTTGTCAAGATCCGAGATAGCCCATATCACAGAGTAGCCATACTCTGCCTTTTTTGTTTTCTTGTCATAGCCAAATGCAGATTTGAAGAATGAGGCAAAGACCGAGAAGTTTCTCTCGCCGGCCTTAATATGGCTATGCATATACCACCACTCAGTGGTAGACGATATATGCGGCAGGTCATGTATCTTGAGATCTATGGGCCCTTCTTTAGGCCAGTCAGAGGGAAAAAATACAGGTGCCGGAGAAGTAGCTTTTTTGCTCATATAGAAAATAGAATTGAAAGAGTATACCTATTACTTATTTTTTGAAGTGCACAAAAGTAAAGTATGTTTAGCCAATTATGTATGAATATTCGGTTAAGGTTTATAAATATTAGCCGGTATGCAAGAATCAAAACCTATATTTTTTGTTCTAAGCTACTGCTGTTACAAAAATGAAAATATTAATGCCCGGGACGTATGATAATTATCATCCTCCTAGTCATTTGATTTTGAGTGAGTTTTGATAGCGTAAAAAATCTCCATCTAAACTATAATTATGATTTAGATTGTTTAATCGCTTATCTTTGCAGCAAATTTCGCGCCATGCCAGATGATAATACCCGCAAGCCGGGAGAAATGTTTACCGCCTCTGCACTCAAGAAAGCTACCCCTATCCGTCAGTTCATTTTTGTAAATATCGTAAGCCTTATCTGTTTTCTGCTCGCGGATCTCGTTTGGCATTCCAAAGACCTGATAATGTATTCAGGCTGTTTCGGTGTTGTCTTTTATGTAATGTTCAATCCCTGGCTTTGTCTGCTCACGGACAACAATAAAAAGTACATTATCACCTCCTTTATTCTATTTGTGATCAATACGATCATCATGTACGGAGTAGTGTATTTGCTTACAGGGAAACACGCCGGTAACTCATGGGAAATACGGATCATTTTCATTACGATCAGCTTCTATATGGTCGTAGCATATGGTATGATGATGGGACTGAAGCTGCTCTTTCTCGATCTAAGCGATGGGGGGTTGTAGGATTTAGGATGTCGGAGTTTTGATGTCGGAATCAAATACAAAAAAAAAATCCATTTTCGCCGCAATCAAAATTCCGCAATCCGAAATTAATGATGATGTTTAGCTGAGAGGTAGCGCTCTGTCTCTAATGCAGCCATACAGCCTGTACCAGCGGCAGTCACAGCCTGACGGTATACTTTATCCTGTAGATCACCACAGGCAAAGACACCTTCCACATTAGTCTCAGTGCGACCTGGCATAGTAATGATATAGCCCTGGTCATCTGTGTGAATGTAGTCCTTAAACACATCCGAATTGGGCTTATGGCCTATAGCTACAAAGAAGCCACTGACAGGCACTATGGTCATCGTATCGTCCTTGCAGTTTTTGATCCTGACAGCTTCGACAGTTGTACCGCCGAGCACTTCATCGGTCTGGCTATTCCAGTAGATCTTAATGTTTGGTGTATTCTTCACGCGTTCCTGCATAATGATCGACGCGCGCATTTCATCCCGGCGTACGATCATGTGTACAGTAGAACATATCTTGGACAGATACAGCGCTTCCTCACAGGCAGTATCACCTGCACCGACTATAGCTACTTCCTGTTTGCGATAGAAGAAGCCATCACATACGGCACACGCGCTCACACCTGATCCGTTGAGCCTTTTCTCAGATTCAAGGCCCAGCCATTTTGCCTCCGCACCTGTGGCCAGTATCACAGCATCAGCTTCAAGCAGTTTTTCGCCATCTATCCATACTTTATGCGGAGGATGCTGATTGAACTCGACCATAGTGGCCATCCCAAAACGGATATCTGTGCCAAAGCGTTCTGCCTGCAGCTTGAAATCCTCCATCATCTCGGGACCTAAGATCCCTTTAGGATAGCCGGGGTAATTCTCCACATCAGTTGTATTCATGAGCTGTCCGCCTTGTACCATTCCTGTGTACATGGTAGGTTTCAAACCCGCACGTGCTGCATATATAGCTGCGGTATATCCCGCAGGTCCTGAACCGATTATCAGACAATGAATCTTTTCGCTTTCCATACTTTAATATTATAACTGTATCAGTGTTAGTCGTACTGACCTCAAAAAACTTACGGTCGCAAATGTAATAATGTACGCTAAGTTTTTGACTTAAAGAATGTAAACGAAATGTGGAATACATCTTCATCCCCTGCCCTTCTCCCAAGGAGAAGAATGGAACAGCCATGGTAAGATTGAAAATTACTC
>PLSN01000247.1 GCA_003165135.1 Bacteroidota bacterium | reverse complement strand
TGACCCAGGACTGTCTGATTCTGATCGGAAACGCGATAGAGATACATACCTTTAGCCAGAGGGCTAAGGTCTAACGCCTGACTGTCATTGTTTGCATTCTGACTTATCACTTGAGCACCCGCCAGATCGTAGATAGCAATGCCGTATCCTCCGCTGAGGCCTTTGAAATATACACTGCCATCCGTAGGATCGGGATATACACTGATACCGGCTGCCTGCGTCTGTATAGGGTCAATGCCATCAGCCACAGTGGCTAACTTGGCTATAAAAACCGATGCTGCTGCTATGCTGCCGCTCCATCCGACAGGCTGAATGAGCATCACCCTGCCAAAAGAAATACCTGTATCACCACTGGAGCCTGCTATAAAGATGTCGTTATTCATATCCTTACTCATAGCGCTAAAATAAGTGGAGGCCTTACCGATAGGCGATACATATGTCACATGGCCTGCGGCGTTATATTTCGCGATGAAATTGAGTCCCCCGGTGAAAGGCAAGGATTGGTACAAAGTAGTATCAGTACCCAGATAGAGTGTATCCGACCAGTATCCTGCCACGTAGGCATTGCCCTGATCATCGGAAGCTATCCCGGTGCATCCGGTACCTGCGCCGTATACCGATGCTGCCCATGCTTCATGACCGGAGCTGTCGTATCTGACCGCGTAGCCGGCATTAAACGTACCGGTATTATTAGGATCACTGATGGTAAATGGCCCGAATCCTATGCTACCGCCGCCATAGCTACCCGCCATAAATAGATTACCTGCATTGTCAGCACTCATCCCTGCTATAGACGAGAAACCATTGCCCTCTGACTGCCTCGCGAATTGCAATGTACCTGCAGCACTATATTTAGCTACAAAAGTATTCAAGCTCCCTACAGGATTAGTCGAAGTATCTATCAGATCGATCAGGTCAAATGAAATAGTATCGGTGCCGGTAGCAACACCATATCCAAAAGTTCCATTTATATAACAATTGCCCGCTGAATCAGTGATGATACCGGTCGGGTTAAAACTATTTTGAGAATGGTTGATGGCTGTTTTGCCCCAGAGTAAATTGCCATTTGGGTCCATTTTTAGCACATACACTGATGTCTGGGCGGAGTAGCCTATATATGTATTGTTATAAAATAGTGAATCATCGAAAATGCCTGTCCTGAACATATCGTTATTCTGATCAATAGCTATATACTTGTCGGGATTAGGCGTGATCGAGAGAAGTGTACCGCCGGGACTGAATTTAGCCAGATAGCTGGATCCCTGAAATGTATCATTATCTATGATAATAGGAGCAGCTCCACTCCCGGTTACATATACATTTCCATTTCGATCGGCGCAAAGGGATCCGGGGTTATTGACAGGCCCGAGAAATCCCTTTGCCCATTGTACATTTCCGAACGCATCATACTTGGCCACATAAGTATTAGGATCGCCATTACCCATAGAATTGACCAGGGTAGTGCTGCCGAAAATGAGCGTATCTGTAAATTCACCCATTATAAACGAATTGCCATTGATATCATTACACATGACGAAAGGACTGCCGCCCTGATTTTGGTATGCTGTTTCGACCCACTGCCAGTTTGGGATTTGCGCATGTATCGCCGATATAATAAAGCTCAGTAAAAATAAGGTGAGGAATTTTGTGCTTTTCATTTGAGGAATTTACATCCAATGTATGAAATTATTCCCATATACTCATCTGAATACTTATCAGCCTATTTCGGTCGCTACTCCCCTTTCAGTATCGCCAGCACCTGCTCGACTATGATATGAAAATCCTCAGGGGCATTGTTCTGTTTCGGCAGGCAGTGGCGGCCGAGCCGGACCACTACGACATGGTACTCAGGTATGGTGATGATATATTGCCCTAAGATACCTCGCTGAGCGAATACTTTGGTGCCATGCGTATCGTCCAGCCAGAATGAGTAACCATAATTGGGTGACAATGCCGGGCTCGTAGCCATCAGCACGAATGATGAGTCCAGTATCTGTGTACCGTTCCAGTTGCCCTGATGGAGCATCATCTTCCCAAATCGCGCAAAATCCCGTGCATCGGAATTAAAACAGCAATAGCACAACTCAGTGCCCTGAGGATCGGTATGCCATTTGGCATCGCGCTGAGCCTGTAGCGGCTTCCAGAGCCATTCGGAGGCGAGTTCTGCAAATGTTTTCCCTGTCGCCTTCATGACACAGAGACCAAGCAGCTCAGTATTTCCGCTCTGATAGTTGAATTTTTTACCCGGCTCATCCACTATAGGCAGGGTCATAATCAGATCAGCTACATGATCGCCATAGTATGCTTTGGCCGTGATGGTAAAAGGATTTTTGTATGCCTCATCCCAGTCCAGACCCGAGCTCATGGTACTCAGATGCCAGAGTTCGAGCTCGTCAGCATGTGCCCCTTTCAGATCGGGCAGCATGTCTTTTACTTTCTGATGCCAGCCTTTGAGGATGCCTTTCTGGATGGCGATCTCAGCGATCATGGTGGTGATACTCTTTGCCATGGAGAAAGAATTGGACTGCGAGCTATCGGTATAGCCTTCCCAATAATGCTCTGTCAGTATGCTGTCATCTTTGATCACCAGAAAAGCAACACTTCCTGTTTTCGCTAGTGTAGATGCCAGTTTCTCCGGCAGTGCTTTTTGATTATAATGGCTATGTATCGGCCACTGCCAGACACTGTCAGCTGCTGCAATTCTGTGTGAGTCAAAGTATTTCGCATCATCTATCGTGGCGGAGTTATTGCCATGCAGATAGCATGCCCAGACTCCTTTGAGCAGGTAGCCATTGCCACTGAGTTTGATCCCTGCTGCTATCAATGTTAAGACGACGGCGATACCGCCGATTATTTTCAGTCCTTTTTTCATGCCTGTTTATTGGTTTTGAACAAATGTAAACGAAATGACCGTTTTGTTTCAAAATGACCGGGCAGATATTTTGCGAGGTGCCATTAATATTAACTAAACGATTTTATAATAAGTCTACAGACACTGCGTTATTGGGGTTCAAGCACTGTATGAATAAAGAAAAAACCCTTTTTGTATTTCTCATTCTGATCTATCAGCTGTCGATCGCACAGGTCACAAATAAAATAACCGGACCGCTAGGTATGTATGATATGGTCGCGGGTTATTCCTATAGCGACAGTACAGGCCTGGATTCGGTCACCATGCAGTCAGTATTTAGGTTCGGTGAACCGGCTATCACCAAT
>PLSN01000082.1 GCA_003165135.1 Bacteroidota bacterium | reverse complement strand
CTACCAACTGAGCTACTCCCGCATTTAAATTAAAGAGCGGCAAAAAACTAAGTGTGGGCAGGGGTGGATTCGAACCACCGAACTCCGAAGAGGACAGATTTACAGTCTGTTGTCGTTGGCCACTTGACTACCTGCCCAATTGCCATTACACTTAAATTCTTACTTATGAGCCGAAGGAGGGAGTCGAACCCCCGACCTACTGATTACAAATCAGTAGCTCTACCAACTGAGCTACTTCGGCTTATTTCCTATATTTCAAAAAACACATAAAAAAATCCCGTTTTCTCAAACGGGACGCAATAATAGCTAGATATTTTTACTTGACAAAACCCTAAGAGGCTTTTTGTCAACAAATTTTCAACTTAGTATGCTTTTGTCTTCTCTTTTTGCTTTTTGAGCTGCCTGGACATAGTATCAATGGCCATATCTGTACTCTCTTCAAAGGTCTTGGATGTCTCGCAAACAAAGATGGTACGTCCTGGCACATGCAGTTTGAGCTCTACCGTCTTGTCTTTTATATTCTGTTTGGTGTCCATTTTGAGGAAAACTTCTGCTTCCACAATACGGTCGAAAAAGGTTTCTAGTTTTTTTAATTTTTTATTTACGAAATCGATCAGTTGGATGGATGCGTCGAAACGCACGGGATGGATGACAACGTTCATGCTCACAGTTTTAATTGGTGAAGAATAATAATTTGAAATTAGACAAAGAGTATCACTTTCAAAATTATTTTACGTGAAAATTACTAAAAGGTTAATAAATAACTTTTGACTAAATAAATGGACAGCCCCAAAACAAGTGATACCTTGCAAATCCACTTACTCTGTCTACTATGATAAACGCAGTATCGGAGAAGATATTTCACAGTTCTGAAATAATAAAAAAACAGGCCTATTTGCTTAAGAGAATAAACGCATTATCGCTCTTATATGTATTACAGATCAGGATGTATTTTGGCGCTCTTTCTTTATCCTGAAGTAGTGTTTGAGAGGGTATTTGGCCCGTTTGGACAATCATCGACGCCATCCACATGGCAAAGGCGGAGGACGTCATATACTCACCGCAGAGATGCTTATATCCCAGAATGGTTTGAGTTGTAAAGTACTTGTCATTTAACGCCCTAAGTATTTCATCACGCTTGGTATCGCCGCAAAGGCCTGAGATCACGACATCAATATCAGACAGGTTCAGCTTATGTTTGGTCAAAAAGGCTTCAAGCTTTGCTATTACTGAGTCGGATGACTTTGGCTTGAATAGTATCTCCGAACCAAGAAACTTGGCGTATGTGTGCTGGGTCTTCTCCTTTGACAAAAGAAAAAAAGCAGCCCCCTCCCCTGTTATACTACCCGATCCTGGCTTTTTAAGCAGTCCCAGATTGGAACCGGGTGTATCCCTGATGAGTCTCAGCCGTTGCATGATCGTATAGCTATAATCTGTCGTCTCATCATAGGCCCCCACCAAAATATTCTTGATAGCAGGATCCTCTGCCGTCAGCATTTGGGCATCGAGCAAGGCACTTTCAAATGAAAAACCTTTATGAACAAAAGTATTGTTATGCCCTTTGCAGCCTACCGTCAGAGCGATATTTGAGCTGACGGTATTATGAGTAGACTGGATAAAAGCTGTGGGGCTGACCACTCCTTCATCAGTTTCGGTGACATTTTTCAGGAATTTGCCTGAATCGTCGAGCAGGCCAAAACCCGTCCCTGTTGATATTGCATCAGGTGAATTTATACCAGCATCCTTTAGTGCCTGCAATCCTGCAGTAGTGCCATATTTCAGCAGTCGGCCCATCCGGCGGGATGCTTTCGGATCGATATATGGAGAATAGTCAGGTTCAATACATGGCAACCTGCTCGAGTCATACTGCTTTACCTCAAACGGAAAATCTCCACCAAAAGTAGGCTGCGGTGAGATGCAACTTAATCCGTTTATGTATAATGGCATCATGCTTTTGAGAAAATTAGTGATGAACAATTCCCTCCAAAGCCGAATGAATTGGAAAGTACATGATTGATCTTCACACCCTCTGCCAACGATGTCTGAGGTGCGAAAGTGTGTTCCTTGATCGGTGTAGTAAAGCGCAGATTAGGAAATATAAGCCCATGCTGTATCGCCAAAACGGACAGCACTGCTTCAATCCCGCCACTGGCAGCCAGCGTATGGCCAGTATAGGCTTTAGTTGAACTAAATGCTGGCGGTGTATCACCAAATAAACGCATCATGGCCATGCCTTCGGAGACATCGTTATTGGGCGTGCCGGTACCATGAACGTTGATGTAGTCTATTTCTGCGGGCTCCAGTCCGGCCATTTCCAGTGCTCCTTTCATGGCCTGATAGTTACCATTCCCCTCAGGAGATGATGCTGTCTGATGATAAGCGTCATTGGCATTCGCATAGCCGCTTAACACTGCTAATGGAGTTAATTCTTCTGTTTTCAATACCCTCTCAGAGACTAGCACCACATAACCTGCACCCTCTCCAAGATTGAGCCCTTTGCGATTTTCATCAAAAGGAGTACACGGCTTATCATCCAATATCATCAGTGACTTGAATCCATT
>PLSN01000314.1 GCA_003165135.1 Bacteroidota bacterium | reverse complement strand
GTGCCACTTTATCGGCTTTCTAATGCTATTTCAGTTAACGATGGCAGACCGATTGACCTAGCTTATAATTATTCCTCATTTCATTTCTCTGATACATCTTACAAGCTGTATTTGAGTAACCGTGAATTCCGTATCTGATTTTTCGATATTTTTTATAAATGACAGGACATGTATAGCATGATGCCTGCCTTTTCTCGTTACCATTTTTTAAATCATAATCAATGAATGCTATCAAAAAAAAGCAACTTCTCACTATAGTCTGTTGCATTTGCTTTATCTCTTTTTTACAGGCACAGGCCATATCACTCCAGTCGCTGCTGGATAGGCTCGCAACTAGTAACGAGGTGCTCAAATCAGGCAAAAGCCAGATACAGGCAAGACAGGCTGAAGTGAAGTCAGTGGCATACGACCGACTCCCCAATCTTAATACCATGTATCAGGCCACGGTCGGCTCTGACAATAATGTGCAGGGGCCGTATCTGAGCATGGGAGTGATACCCTCTGTGACAGGCGGAAGCCGGGCATATAGTAATATGAACCCCGTAGCAGGCAACACGGCATTGGCAGGTATAGACTGGGAGGCGATCAACTTCGGCCAGTATAAGGCTCAAAATGATCTGGCGAAAGCCGGACTGCTGACGCAAAACAGTGTTTTTGCAAAAACCCAGTACGACCTCAATGGTATCGCTGCTGCGTATTATATTGAGCTGCTACGTCAGTATGAGCTTGAACTCATCAATCAGGACAATGTTTCGCGGTTGCAAGAACTTCTCACGTCTATCAATGGGCTTGTCACAAATGGTATCAGGCCGGGAGTAGATAGTTCCATTGCTTCAGCGGAACTATCTAAATCAGTAGTCTCGCTTTATGACGCGCAGAGAGGCCTCGCACAGACACAGGCACAGCTCTCTGCACTCACTGGCTTACCTGCGTTGGCAATATTGGCTGATACTGTTTCTGAGTATAAGATCATCAGTACAGGTGCGACATATGCCTTCAGCGCGGTAATAGACACTGCACACCATCCGGACATTATGCTTTTCTCCTCACTATATGACCAAAGTCGGGCACGGCTGCAGCTGGACAAGAAAAGATTTTACCCGAAAATATTCCTTGATGCAGATGCATGGACACGTGGCTCCAGCCTGAGTAGTGCAGACGAGTTCAATAGCCTGGATCAGGGCTTGGTCCCTCAGAGAGTGAACTATTTCGTCGGCCTCACCCTGACATATGACATCATGAATATCGTACGTAAAAAGCTCAGTACCTCTGTGACCAAATATGAATCGGAGGCCTCCGCACATGATCTCGAACAGGCTAAGATAGACATCAATAATTCTTTGCAGCAATCCCTGATAGAGAGTGACTATCAGCGCAAGCGCTTGAATGAAACTGCACATCAGCTGGCATCTGCATCGACAGCCTATGAGCAGCAGGCAAACCTATACCGCAATGGACTGTCGAGTATCATCGAGCTAGATGTGGCACTGAGCTATTACATCCAGGCACGCAAGGACTATCTTGATTCTAAGGTAGGCTATATGAGGAGTATACTAAATTACTCCCTCGTCACAAATTCTTTTAACTCACTGGTGCAAACCTTAAAATTATAAACCATGTTTTTAGTCAGATTTGCCTTGAGCAGGCCCATTACAGTCATAGTTATTTGTTTGGGACTGCTGATATTTTCCATCATGAGCCTGACCAAAATATCTATTGATATTTTCCCTAAACTAAACTTGCCAACTATCTATGTGGTGGAACCATATGCCGGTATGTCACCTAAGCAGATGGAGGGTTTTTTCTCTACCGGCCTGCAGGATGTGTTTCTATATGTCACAGGTATCAAAAACATAGAAAGCAAAAACATACAGGGGCTTACCTTTATGAAGTTGACTTTCTATGAAGGCACTGATATGGCAGAGGCTTCTTCTCAGGTAGCTACATATGTGAACCGGGCATTGAAATTTTTTCCGGAGGGTGCACTGCCACCTTTGGTAGTGCGGTTCGATGCTTCTTCATTACCCGTAGGTGAGTTGGTATTTTCCAGTCCTAACAGATCACTCGCAGAGATATATGACCTCGCTATGACCCGCACGAGACCTATGTTTGCCACCGTGCCGGGCTTGTCAGCTCCACCGGCTATGGGCGGCACCGCACGGAGTGTGATAGTAAATGTAGACCCGGACAAAATGCGTTCGCAAAATATAAATCCCGATGAAGTGGTACAAGCTATTGCAAAGGCTAATGTCATGTCTCCGTCGGGAAATATTAGAATAGATAATACGATGTTCATCACAACGTCTAACTCGCTGGAAGAAAAAGTAGAGCAGTTTAGCAAGATACCTATCAAGACACAGGGCGACAAAACGGTCTTCATAGGCGATGTAGCACGCGTGAGCGATGGCGCAGATATTACTATGGACTATGCATTGGTCAATGGTAAACGCTCTATCTATATCCCCGTGGTAAAAACAGCCGAAGCCTCCACATGGCAGGTGGTCAAAGCACTAAAGGCACGCATACCTGAGATGCAAAGCCTGCTGCCTGAGGATGTCCATATACAATATGAATTCGACCAATCGGTCTTTGTAATGAATGCTGTCAAGAGCCTGATGAGCGAGGGGATCATAGGAGCTATCCTGACGGGCTTGATGGTGTTGCTTTTTCTGGGAGATGTACGCAGCTCGATGATAGTGATCATCACTATTCCTGTTTCGATATTGATCGGATTATTGTTTTTGAGCCTCGCAGGCCAGACCATCAATATCATGACGCTGAGCGGCCTCGCACTGGCTGTAGGAGTACTCGTAGATGAAGCGACGGTGACGATCGAGAATGTCTTTCAGCATCTGGAGATGGGCAAGGATAAACGACAGGCCATCTACGATGCCTGTATAGAAATATCCTTTCCGAAGTTGCTCATCCTTCTTTGTGTGCTGGCTGTATTTGCACCTTCATTTATGATGATGGGAGTGCCTAAGGCTATGTTCTTGCCTTTGTCGCTGGCCATTGGCTTTACGATGATAGCCTCTTATTGTCTTTCTCAAACTATGGTACCGGTACTGGCCAACTGGATATTGAATGATAAAATAGTCGAGCGCTTTCGCAAACCGGGCGCCCATGCTGAAGCCGGTGAACCCTCCGGTGAAGAAGAAGTAAAAGAAGCAATAGCCCATCCCGGTCAGGAGATCGAAGACCATGAGAAAGGATTTTTCCATCATTTGAGAAAAAAGTTCGGTCATATCATCTGGACCATGATGCCGCATAAAAGAAGGAACTCTATCATCTATCTTTGTGTGATGTTCCTGCTGGCAGGTCTGGGATTTGTATTCATAGGCAAAGACCTGATGCCTGCTACGAATAACGGGCAATTTCAGATACGCCTGATAGCACCCGAGGGTACACGTCTCGAACGCACCGAAGAAAAAGTGCAGCAGGTACTCGCTATCGTTGACAGCACAGTAAAAGGGCATGTAGCTGTCTCATCCGCATTCGTCGGGCCGGTGTCTACAGACTATGCCACCAGCAATCTTTACGTCTGGAATACAGGTACACACGAAGCTGTGATACAAGTAGAGATGGACGAGGATTATAAAATGAATAATGATGCACTGAAAGAAGCACTGCGCAAAAACATTCACTACCTCATGCCGGATGTACAGATCACCTTTGAGCCAATGGACCTGACAGAGCGGGTCATGAGCCAGGGCGCATCTAATCCCATAGAAGTGCGTGTAGCGGGAAAAGACGTGGATCAGATCGGCCATTTCGCAGATTCATTGACTGATAAGATGAAACAAATACCTTATCTCCGTGATGTACGTGTACAGCAGCCCCTTCACTATCCCACTATCGAGATGACGCTGGATAGATATAAGATCGCACAGTTCGGCCTCGATGTAGATAAGGTGAGTAACTCTATCACTTCTGCTACTTCATCGAGCCGCTTCATCGAGAAAAACCTTTGGCTGGATAATAAAACAGCATATACCTATCAGGTGCAGGTGCAGGTGCCGGAATATGCGATGAATGCAGTGAATGAGCTGAAAGAAATACCATTGGTCAGGGGCCAGAACCGACCGGTGCTAGAAGATGTGGCAACTTTCAAAGTCACTACCACACCTGCAGAATACGACCGCTCAGGCCCGCGCCGCTATCTCACTATCGGTGCCAATATAAATGGCAAGGACCTTGGTACCGCTACGGGCGCAGTAGAGAAGTCTGTCAAAGCCATGGGAGAGCCCCCTAAAGGTGTAAAAGTAGAAATAAGAGGGATGTCCTCACTGCTCACAGAGACGCTGGATAGTTTGCAGGCAGGATTGTTGTTTGCCATAGTTGTAATTCTTCTTTTGCTTACCGCAAACTATGAGTCGTTTCCTGTGGCGCTGACGGTGATAAGCACAGTGCCTGCTGTGATCTTCGGTTCTCTGGCCATGCTATTTATTACAGGCTCTACCCTCAATCTGCAATCATACATGGGCATGATCATGAGTACAGGTGTATCGGTAGCTAATGCGCTACTGATAGTGACCAATGCCGAACGAATGCGACTGGAAATAAAAAATGCAGAACAGGCAGCTGAGATCAGTGCAAGCATCAGGCTCAGGCCTATTCTTATGACCACTATGGCTATGGTAGTTGGTATGATACCTATGGCATCAGGGCTGGGTGAAGCCGGATCACAGTCTGCTCCTTTGGGCAGGGCAGTGATCGGTGGCCTGATAGCATCCACTTTTGCTTCACTGTTTATATTGCCACAGCTATATGCATGGGTGCGAGGCAAAGCATCGACTGAAAGTTCTTCTTTATTACCTGAAAAAATTTAAAAAAATAGTAATGAAAAAAATAATCATTGTTTGTATTATCGGTTTTGCACTCGCCGGATGTGGAAGCCATAAACCTGTAGACCTGAGTGAAAAAAAACCTGATACTGCTGCAAAAGTGGAAACAGTGCAGATCGAAAGAGATTCATTGAACTCGATGATAAAACTTCCCGGCCAGCTAAAGCCATTTGAGAAGGTGGATATTTATCCCAAGATGAATGGTTTTGTAAAAGACATGTATGTAGACCGTGGCAGTATGGTGCATAAAGGGCAAGTACTCATGACGCTCGAAGCACCTGAAATAGCACAGCAGATACAAGCAGCACAGGGCAGATTGCTGCAGTCGCGCGAGAATATTAATGCAAGTCGTGACAGGTACTTCAGGTTGAAATCGGCTTCCGCTGTACCGGGCTCCATCTCTGAGCTTGACCTCAACAATGCCCAGGATAAATACAAAGCCGATAGCGCTATGGTGGAATCAGAGCAGGCCAATCTGAATGCTGTGCAAGTCTTGCAAGACTATCTGATCGTCAAAGCCCCTTTTGACGGAGTGATCACCGAGCGCAATGTGCATCCCGGAGCTATCACGGGGCCTAATTTCAAGCTGGACAATAAACCTCTGCTCATACTGGAAGATGATAATGTGCTCCGCCTTGAGACATTCATACCTGAGGTATACTCAGGCAGTGTAGATATGAGTGCGGGTAAAATTTCTTTCACTACAGATGCCTTGCCGGGCCAGGTTTTCTCAGCCCCGCTTTCACGTTCTTCACATTCGCTGTATGATGAGTACAGGTCGGAGGCCATAGAAGCCGATGTGGTAAATACTCAGGGTATCTTCAAACCGGGTATGTATGTAGAAGCGACGCTGAAGGTCAAATCACCTGTCTCGTCTATGGTCGTCCCTTCATCATGTATCGTCACTACCACCGAAGGCAAATATGTGATAGCTGTGGAGAGTGGTAAAACAAAATACATCAATGTCAAAGAAGGTATCAGCAATGGAGGCAAGACGGAAGTGTTTGGCAATCTGAAAGGTGATGAGATACTGCTCAAAAAGCCATCTGGTGAGATCAAAGAAGGGGTATCAATAAAATAAAGAGCTCACCCGACTATATCCTGAAACTGATAGGGGACTTTGTCAATGGAGCGATTAAGTATCAAAAAGCAGTTATTGCTGAAACATATTCTTATCAATAGTTTGGTAGTGGGCCCTCCAAGCTTGAGAAACTGGCGCTATACCTCCGGACTGCCCTGCTGATGTAAATCTAAAAACTCTCAGGAAATTCAGGCTTAATTTTAAGGGTTGGAGATGTAGAGTGACTGAAATAAAAACTGTGACAATTTATTATTCGCCTTTTTATTTGGATGGCCATGTCTTGGTATAAAATCAGATTGTCCCAATTCGACCTTATCACACGATATATAATCTAAACCTGCCCTTTTCAAATAAGGAATTAGCTCAGGATCGGATCCCGGATAGATCAATACAATAAATTTGCCGGATCTGAATTGCTGTAAAAAAGCTTTCTGGCTGGCTTTAAGTATTGCGCATGAAAGTTCATAGTCATAGCTTGACACATGAGAAGGTATATCGATATTTTTTAGAAATATACTGTGCTCCAAAAGTTTAAACATGGCTGCTTTATATGGATATGCAGATTCAAAACTACCTTTATAAATGAGGCTGTCTCCCTGAAGTATAAAACACGGGAAATACTGGGTCCAGTTGAAATAATGTGATTTGAATAAAGCAGCGCGTTTGAGATGATCATCTATCCACACATATATCCCGAGTGCTGAATCCGAATTAGTCTCTGTCGGCAGGTGCCGATGTGTCAACTCCTGAAATGTCTGCTGCGGGCCCCAGCCATCGATAGCATATTTAAATACATTGCTGTTAGTATCCAGTGATGCAAATTCAGCAGGCAGTGTCTCAGCATCATTCACTCCATCACCATAGGTAAAAGAGCAACCAAAAAACAAGGTCGACCTTTGTTTCTGTATGTGATTTTGTGGTGTATATCTGCGGCCCAAAGAATCAAAAGTATAAGTAGCCCGCAGTAGCAAGGAATCAGCATAATAGACTGTCTCATGTCTCTGCGTATTGGAAGGATATATATAACCGTAAACCGGGTCCTTCATTTTTCGGGCGCCGGAGATGGTATAAAAAAGTTCTGATCGCCTGCTTTGTATAAGCAAATAAAGATTGGCGGTATTGTAAAAAAACAGATAGAATATAAAATGAAAATAAATGACCTCATCGATCTTAAAGATCTTGCTTATTGTCTTTCTCAAACCAAACAGTGATAAGATAAAAACACAAATCCCTATCTGGGTATATAGACCCGCATGAAAAGAAGCCACGGATAAATAAGCATCAGAGGGTGGGCCGCTATTTGAAAATAAGCTATCCAGGATCAGTGGCGGCAGAACACTTATCACATATGCGAGCAACAAAGCAATAAGGCTCTTCTTTATCATTTGTATTTTAATTCCTTTTAAATACCTTAAGCTGCAATATAAACTGAGTTTTCGGTTAGTGAAAATAAATTCTGCCTGGGGCTTATGCCTGGATTCGGATTTGTGCTACTAAGGGAATTCTTTTACTTTTAATCAAAACATCAGCTTGAAAAAACACTGGCACCTGGCACCCTTTTTCCTTTGCTTTCTCATAGCGATAGCATTCAGTATTAAAAACCTGCGAGAGCCTGATCTGTGGTGGCAGATACGTACCGGTCAATGGATACTGCAAAATCATTCGGTACCAACGCAAGACATGTTCAGCTACACGTATGCCGGAGCCAGATGGATCAATATCAAATGGGGCTTTGAAGTACTGGCTGCGATCCTGGCGTGTATCGCCGGCCCTGAAAGTATTTTTCTGTTACAGGCTATGATCATATGTAGCATTATCGTCTTCCTTAGCAAAGCCTCAAATCAGTTTTCCCAAAACCAAGTTAAAACGAGCGGAGACATCCCGATTATACTAGCACTGATATTGACATTGGCTGCTATGGAATACAGGATGATAGGCCGACCGGAAATGTTCAGTCACTTTTTCACTGTTGTGTTTTTATATTTTCTACTCAGACATCGCAAGCATCCGTCATACCGAATACTCATCCTGGCTCCCATTCAGATTATCTGGGCTAATTTTCATGAGGCCTTTGCTATTGGTATTATCATCACTGCTATTTTCTGTGCCGGCGGATGGATCGAGTATTATATATCAAAAAGAAAAAAAATTTTCCTTAAAACAATTCAGCCTAAGGAGCTCACTGTTGCTCTGGTTGCTGTCATCGCATCAGTAGTCATCAATCCTTACGGCACCCGTCTGCTCACGCGCCCCTTTAGCATATTGGGGCAGGTCTACCAGAATAAATTCACTACCGAGCTGGCGGATTTTCATGCGTATGGGTTCTGGCAGTGGAATACCTACCTGAGTGTCGCAATGCTACTAATTGGCATCATTGGAACTATCTTGCATTTCCACAGCATTAAAACCAAATCAAACCGTTTCACTTTATTCATTGAGCATTTTGGTATCGGGTATTTGCTGACTTTGATCGCATTCTTTTATCTCGCCGCCACTGCGTATCGTAATATCGCTTTTCTTGTACTGGTACTCTTTCCGACTCTCGTATTTGGTTTAAATGCGCTGATCAATAAGGTACTCTTTTTTCAAAAATATTCTAAGCAAGTCCTAATTGCAATTTGTGTTTTGCAATTAGGCCTATATGGGCTGATCGTTTCAAACAAATACTATGACCTCACAGATAGTCATGACCGCTATGGCCTTGAAATGCTCTCTGCGTATAATCCTGTCGGGGCAGCTGACTATGTCAGCAAGGCATATCTGGCAGGTAAATGCTTTAGTGATTATCTGACCTCATCCTATCTTCTTTGGAAGTTGCAACCTGATTTTAAAACCTTTATCGACCTACGGGACCTTGATGTCTTTCCGACTGAATTTTTTGATACGTTCGCAACTGTTGTGACCTATCCGGATGAATTTGAAAAGCTGGATTCTGTCTATCACTTCAACTATATAGTACTGTATCGACTTCAATACGCTGCTCTTCATAATTACCTGCTTAATCAAAGTCGTTTTAAGTTGGCTTTTTTGGATCCAGTAGCAGCCGTTTATGTCGCAAAAAAGAATGGTGACTCCTCCATAGTCAGCTTTTCGAAGCCTATACCTGTTCATCCTTCTATGCTTAGCTATGGTATCAGCAAACTCTTCAACCCATTTTATAAACCATTTGATTATTCCGAAATAGATTATGACGCATTGACATCGTCCTATTGTCTCACCGTGGGCAAAATGGATGAAGCCGAAAAATATGCCCGATTATCAGCTACCGGTAACGTTGAAAAATTTAAGGGGCTGAAAATGCTCGGGGATATCTATTATCAGAGATCAAAGGCCACACAAAACCCGGATGAACAAGCGCAGTTACTAAATACATCATTGAATTATTTCCTGCAATCAGCAAATAAAAAAAATAATTACGCTGATGCCTGGCTGGGTGAAGGTGCTGTATACTTCGATCAAAAAAATATCCTAAAGGCACTTGAATGTTTCGAACAATGTATAGCGCTCGATAAAGAAAATCTGACAGCTTACCTCTCGGCGGCAGGCTGCTGCAACTATTTCCTCAACGCAAACGGCCCGGATGCGGAAGACTACACCCATCGGGCAATCGGTTTTTATCAGAAGGCCGACAGGCTCAACCCCAATAACCCTTCCATCATGCTCAATCTAGGCTTTCTGTATGCCCGGCTGAATGATTGTGATAATGTATCAAAGTATCTGAGCAAAATAGCCAATTACCCGGGCCTGAGCGACCAGCAGCGTCAGCAGGTCCGGCAATGCCTGAGCCGGTGTGGGAAATAAATGTCACAAATAAAGTCGGGGCATTTATGTGCTAATAAATGATGCTTTATGAATCATCTGCTCGTTAAGTCTTTGTAAAAAATAATTTGGGGCTTTTAATCCTCGCTTTCATGTTTATTTTTGCATCTAAAATATTTTTTCACTTCATATAATTAAAAAACAACAATAATGGCAGTATTAGTAGGAAAGAAAGCGCCTTCATTCAAGGCACAGGCAGTCATCAACGGCGAAGAGATCGTAGAAAATTTTTCACTCGACCAATATCTTGGCAAAAAGAATGTGATACTTTTCTTTTATCCAAAGGATTTCACTTTTGTGTGCCCGACCGAGCTTCATGCATTTCAGGAGAAGCTGACGGAATTTGAAAAACGTGACACAGCTGTGGTAGCATGTTCTACTGACACCGAGCAGTCACACTGGGGCTGGCTACAGCTGCCTAAAGACAAAGGAGGTATAGCAGGCATCACCTACCCTCTCGT
>PLSN01000279.1 GCA_003165135.1 Bacteroidota bacterium | reverse complement strand
CCTAGGCGCCTACTATCTGAATGCAAAAGACAAAGATAACGCTAAGGTAAATCTGGATAAGGCTTTAGCTATGGATCCTGATAATGAGGTCACCCATGACCTGATGAAAGCACTACAGGAAATGAAATAATTCAGAATGCCTCTCTATCCGGGAGGCATTTTTGTTTTACTAGCCTTCGAAGCCTCTCTCTGCTTTGATCTTTTCAAATGCATCCTGTATCCTTCTGAACTTATCAGCGAGGATCGTTTGTTCGCCTGCAGAGAGGTGAATATTACGGTCGGGGTGATACTCCAATACCAGTTTACGGTAAGCAGCTTTGACCTCATCATAACTCGCATTCATTTTCACACCAAGCAATGTATATTTTGAGTCGCCGGTTGATGAGAAGGAGACTTTTATCTTTTTGAATTCAACGTCATTCACATTCAACCAGCCGGCTAGTTTGAATATCAGGTCGAGCTCGCTTTGGTTCAACTCGCTATCAGACAGCGACAGGTCAAATAGAAAGTTGACCACCTGATGACGGGTAGAAGGAGATGCGGAAATACGAATGTCATCACAGGCTTTGCGAGGGTTATAGCTTTTCTGCAGGCAGTGATTGAGAATATTCATCTTCTCATCGGCATGGTCAGGGGAGAAGTGATCATGAAAGAACTCCCGCACGAAATTGATCTCAGCAAGTGTCACTTTGCCATCTGCTTTTATGACAGCAGCAGCGAGAACGATGAGATTGGTCTCGAATTCTGAAGTATGGCCTGTATTCTGGTACTTCTTAGTATCCGGCTCCATATAGGCACCGGCAGCGAAACCCAATAAGCTTCCCACAGGACCTCCTGCGAACCAACCGATCCCGGCCCCAAGCCATTTCTCGTATTTTGCCACTATATTATGAATTAAAGACTCCTGCAAATCACGCTGATTTTCGCCGATACTATTAAAATCTGCGTAGATTCGTGCTATCTGCGGGAGATGATTTGTATGCAAAGATAAACAATATCAGTCCAAGCAGGATCAATGGCACACTCAAAAGCTGTGTTTTACTTATCAGTCCGAGGTATAGCTGGCCTTCCGGTTCCTTCATAAACTCTAAAAGAAACCTGGTCAGGAAGGTGAAAGTAAAGAAGTATGCCACATAAAACCCCGGCCGGAAGTTGCCTAGTCTGCGGTATATAGCGATGATGATGACCAGCAGCAGGAAATAACAAATACTCTCATACAGCACTACCGGATGGCGTGGCAGGAGATCATCACCCCGCTCAAAGATGAATGCCCATGCGACATTGGTCACTTTGCCGGGCAGCTCAGAGTTGAATAGATTGCCTAGTCGTATCAATGAGCAAGGTAGAAATATAACTAATGCGATATGGTCAAATAGCCATGTCAGCGTATATTCACGATGCGCCCGCTGAAATAGGAATATACCGATCAGCCCGCCTATCACACCGCCATGACTGGCCAGCCCGCCATGCCACACCATCAGCAGTTCTCTTGGATGAGCGAGGAAGTAGGAGAAGTTATAAAACAAGGCCTGCCCTAGCCTGGCCCCGATGATAGCACCAATAAAGATATACTGTATGAGCAGCACCAGGTGCTCCTCGCTCAGGTTTTCCTGTGCTAGTATCCATCTGCCCAGAAAGAAGCATCCGAATATCGACAAGGTCCACATCAGCCCATACCATTGCACTGTGAACAAGTGTATAGGCAGCGGTATATTGGGATCTATATTCCAGTGAATGAATAAAAACATAGATTCAAGGATAGTGATTTTTTGTTTTAACAGGTGGAAATAAATTTACACTTACACCAATTTCGGATAAAAATCGGGTCGATCTGCATGCATTTATTAGTTGAACACAGCTTGCATATTTTTTCACTTATGTATTATAAAATTTTCTTTTTTACCATCTTAACCCCCCTTTTCCGAAAAAAGACACATCGCTCTTTATCAATTCATTTACATATTTACAAATTTAAAATTAGATTTAGCCATATGCATAGTGGAAATTAATTTGCTCTATTCATTTATTAAATGTAAATATAGTGATAACTTAGGACATTTCAAACCTGAATTGCGCTAAATAGAAGCAATTCCAATTAAGTCTGGCGTTGTTAGTTATAGATAAATAGCTGCCTTCAAATGAGTTTAGTGATATTTAAGTTTTTTTTCCCATTTTTGGAAAACTAATCTCAAGATCAATGCACAAGAAAACATTAGCCCTGTCTGTTCTATTTCTTTCAGTTTTGTTTGCCGGCACTTCCTGCAAAAAAAGCAGCGCGCCCAAGGCAAATCCTAATAGTCCGGCCCCTCTGTCCACTGTGTTTTATGTCAGGGGCTTATTAGATACTACGTGGTTTTATCAGGGGGATAATAATCCTGATGAATGCCAGTCGAGTGGCTCGCTGTGTTCAGCTTTCCTTACCTATGGTCCTAACGGTTCAGTGCCCGCAGTGAAATTTAGCCTGATCGATAGTGCGCATGTAGTGCCCAGGGACTCGGTCATCTTAGGATGGGCCGGCAAAACTTTTGTTACCGCTTCTGACAATTCGGTATCATCGCATGCTTACCTGTTTAGTTTTGAATATCCTGATACTTCAGGTAGAGAGATGTCCTCTGACTATGTGATCAATAATATTGGTGCAAAGTTTACAGTAGATTCTGTAGTGTACAACGGCCTCTCACAGCAGGGGTATACAGATTCCACCGGTACCCCTTTGAAATGTTATAAGTTGGTTGGTACATTTAATTGCCAGATTGCTCATCTGGGTGATAGCACTAAATACTATCATAAGGTCACACAGGGGGTATGCTCAATAAATGTAATGGAGGCTAAATAAGGCATCAGATATATAGCTTGGACTGACCGTAGTCAATAACCATATTGTGCTTTTTCAGCAGGTCTGATCCGAGTATACCTTGTATCTTTTTCAATTTCATTTTCTGATAGGTTGTATTGACATGCATCAGGTCTACACCGGCTACCGTATAGGCAGGGATAACCAGCTTGCCGATCGCCAGTTTCTTTAAAGTACCTACGTACGACTCCATCACAGTGCTGTGCAGGCCGGTAGTTTCCTGTTTGAGTACTTTCATCTTTCTGCCCAATTTAGCTTCGTAGAAGTGCTTGTCTATGACAGACTTTGAAGCCCCGGTATCAATGAGAAATCGGCATTTTTTGCCTTCGATGGTCACGTTGACGAATGGGTGAAATCCGCCACCCAGCATCTCGGTGATGACAAATTTTACAGCGTTTGGTTTGCTTGTATTATTCTTTGGCATATATGAAAATAAAAAAGACCGTGACATGCACGGCCTTTTTTTGAATATTTATTTTTTAGATACTCAGCGTTTTGAGTACATCGTTCATCGCCCTTACAGCATCTGCACTCTTGTTGAATGCCTCCTGCTCTTCAGCGTTCAAATGATAATCTACGATCTTTTCCCAGCCATTCTTTCCTACTACTACCGGTACACCGAGACAGATGTCCTTCTGTCCGTATTCGCCATCCAATGCTACACAGCATGGGAAAACTTTCTTCTCATCGCGTACGATGCTTTCTACCAGAGCAGCACCGGCAGCACCCGGAGCGTACCATGCAGAGGTACCAATGAGCTTAGTGAGTGTAGCACCACCTACCATGGTGTCAGCGGCGATCTTTGCCAGTTCTTCAGCTGAGAGCAGATTGCTGACAGCATGAGAGTTGAGGAATGCCAAACGGGTCAGTGGTATCATAGTGGTATCGCCGTGACCGCCGATCACTACTGCATGCAGGTCCAGCGGAGAGCATTTTAATGCACTGCTCAGATAGTATTTGAAACGTGAGCTGTCCAATATACCACCCATACCGATGATACGGTGCTTAGGCAGGCCTGTAGCTTGCAGAGCGAGGTAGGTCATGGTGTCCATCGGATTGCTGATCACTACGATGATGACATCAGGAGAGTGCTTCAGCAAGTTTTCTGCTACACCTTTCACAATAGAGGCGTTAGTGCCGATCAGTTCTTCGCGGGTCATACCTGGTTTGCGCGGTATGCCGGATGTGATCACGGCTACGTGGCTGCCTTGTGTCTTTGAGTAGTCATTGGTAGAACCGATGATCTTGGTGTCAGAACCCAGCAGTGTGGCTGTCTGCATCATGTCCATGGCCTTGCCTTCGGCGATACCTTCTTTGATGTCCACGAGTACGAGCTCCTGGCAAAGTTCCTTTCTGGCTATGTTATCAGCTACAGTGGCGCCTACAGCCCCTGCGCCTACGACGGTAATTTTCATTTTATTATTGTTTGATGTGATTTAAAAAGCGGGAGCAAACGTAGTCGAATTTGCGGAATTACAAAAGGATTTTTATCATAAGAATTCAAACAGCCGTGTATCACAGAGAGCACAGAGAATTTTGAGTAACAGCCGGGAGGACACAGAGGTTTGAACGAAGTATATCTCTGTGTTCTCTTTGTATTTCTCCATCCTCTCCGTGTTCTCTGTGATAAATTGTATTTTCGTGTTTCATGCCACATTCATTCCGGACCATAGTAAAGGCCACTAAGCCACCCTTCACCGTCACTCATCAGGATAGGACCATGACCATTGGGTCCTGCTTCTCGGAGAATATAGGCCGGTATTTCGAGCAGTATAAGTTCCATATCAATATCAACCCATTCGGGCAGCAGTATAATCCCTATTCCATCGCTAATGCCATAAATAGACTTCTCTCGCCCACGCCATATAGCGAAGCAGACCTGATATATCAGGATGAACTATATCACAGTTATGACCACCATGGAGACTTCTCGAAAGCATCCAAAGAGGAAACATTGGAAAATATCAATTCAAATCTGAGTACCGCTGCTGAATCGCTCAAGACGACCTCAGTGCTGATGCTGACCTTTGGCACATCTCATTATTTTCGACTAAAAGAAACCGGCAAGGTCGTGTCCAACTGCCATAAGGTGCCGGGCTCGCATTTTGATTTTGAACTGATGAAGCCTGATGAGATCGTGACTGAACTGGAGAAAAGTTTCACTGCATTATGGAAGATCAATCCCGCCCTCAAAATAATCCTGACAGTCAGTCCTGTGCGGTATTTTGCATTCGGGCACTATGAGAACTCAGTCAGCAAGGCGCATCTCTTTACAGCCATTCATACGCTGCGGGAGAAATATCCTCAATTGTATTATTTCCCGGCGTATGAGATCGTGATGGATGACCTCAGGGACTATCGCTTCTATGCAGAGGATATGCTGCATCCTAATCAACAAGCCACAGCCTATGTATGGGAGGCTATGTCGCACACACTGCTTCCGCTATTCACCCAGAACCTGCTAAAAGAACTCGATGAGATCGTCACTGCTGCCAATCACCGCCCAAGAAATCGAANNGAAAGCATATTGAAAAAGATAGAGAAGCTGGAGACGCAGTATGGATTGGATTTTTCTGGGGAGAAAGGAAAATTCGTTTATTGAAATGTAATTTTCAATTCATTATTCGCCTTCTCCAATATCTCCCTCACCGCCTCACTATCCTGTATCTCGCTGATAGGAATAGGATTAGGGGGATTATATATATGCTCTGAGAGGATATATTCATACCATTTGAGGTCGTGCCAGCTGCCATGCTTGTATCCGATCTTAGGGAATACGCCAAGATATTTAAAGCCAAATTTAGGATGGAACTTATCGCTTTTGCCATCGGGGACTGATATACCTGCATAGACATTGATAAAGCCTTGCAGTCTTAGTATATCAAACAGACATGTGTAAAGAATTGAAGCCAGTCCTTTGTGATGATATGCCTCTGCGATATAGATGGTCGACTCTACTGACCACTGATAGGCGGTCTTGACGCGGTGTGTGCTGCCATAGGAGTAGGCTACAATATCGCCATCCACCTCGCAGACCAGAACAGGGTAGTGTTTGGCTATAGCACTCAGCCGCCTGGTAAACTCATCCAGTGTCGGCACCTCATACTCGAAGGTGATAACAGTGTCAAGAACATAGGGCGCATATACCGCCAATGCTCCTGCATAGTCTGTGTCTCTGATCAGTCGTATGGTTGGTGTATTCATGCTTTGATTTTATTAAAGCCAAGCCTCCGGTATCACAGAGGTCACAGAGATATGGAGAAATACAAAGAGAACACAGAGGCAAAATAAGGCGTCCGGCTTCTGTGTTCTCTTGGCTGTTCACTCAATCCTCAGTGGCCTCTGTGATACAATGTATTTTTAAATCAAAACAGCCACTTGCATATTGCAAATGGCTGTTCCTGTTTTTCCTGTCAACTGTCAACAGCCAACCGATAACTATCTTATAAAGAGCATCTCTCTGTATTTTGGTAGAGGCCATTTGTCATCGTCTACTATTATTTCGAGAGCGTCTACTTCAGCACGTATCACATCGAAGAGTGGCTTCACTTTGTCACAGTATGCTTTCGCAGCATCTGAGGTTGTTTTCGCATGATG
>PLSN01000299.1 GCA_003165135.1 Bacteroidota bacterium | reverse complement strand
TTTTACAATCCTGAATATACTAATCCTGTGCCAAAAAGTGGTACCTATAATCGATAGGTGGTACTAATGTCTCTTTAATTGTCCGTGGCTGTACCCAACGCAGCAGGTTGATCATAGATCCTGCCTTGTCATTGGTACCGGAGCCACGTGCCCCGCCAAATGGCTGCTGGCCTACTACTGCACCTGTCGGTTTATCGTTGATATAAAAGTTGCCCGCCGCATTGCTGAGCTTTTGGGTAGCAAGTTCGATAGCATAACGGTCCTGAGCGATCACAGAGCCAGTCAGAGCATAGATCGCAGTCGTATCGATCAGATGCATCGTCTCTTTATATTTGTCGTCTTCATAGACATATACGCTCAACACTGGCCCGAAGAGTTCTTCCTTCATAGAGACATAGTGCGGGTCATGACATAATATCACTGTTGGTTCAATGAAATAACCTTTTGACTTGTTATACCCACCTCCTATCACAATCTCAGCATCTTTACTTTTTTTAGCATCTTCTATCGCCTCTGCAAGCTTATCAAAAGATTTCTCATCTATTACGGCATTGATGAAGTTGGTAAAATCCTCAGTAGGACCCATCTTCATGGTCTTGAGGTCTGCGGTCATCAGTTCTTTTACCTTAGGCCAAAGGCTCTTTGGTATGTATGCACGTGAAGCAGCAGAACATTTCTGTCCCTGATACTCAAATGCTCCACGAGAAAGTGCCACTGACACCACATGCGGGTCAGCTGAGCTATGGGCGAGGACAAAATCTTTGCCACCAGTCTCACCGACGATACGCGGGTATGACTTATAGAGGTGAATATTGTTACCAATGGTTTGCCAGATATTTTGGAATACGCCTGTGGAACCGGTAAAGTGTATCCCTGCAAAATCTTTATGCTTAAATACCACATCAGCTGCATCAGGGCCTGAGGGATAGATCAGGTTGATGACACCTGCCGGCACACCTGCCGCCTGAAACACTTTCATCAGCACGTGAGCTGCGTAGACCTGAGTATTGCTGGGCTTCCAGACCACGACATTGCCCATCAGTGCACATGATGATGGCAGATTACCTGCGATAGCAGTGAAGTTAAATGGCGTGAGAGCATATACGAAACCCTCCAGCGGACGCCATTCGAGCCTATTCCACATACCGGGATTGGAGTCAGGCTGGATGCTGTATATCTCAGTCATGTACTTCACATTGAAGCGCAGAAAGTCAATGATCTCACAGGCTGAGTCGATCTCTGCCTGATAGGCATTCTTAGACTGTCCGAGCATGGTTGCGGCATTCAGTTCGGCACGATAAGGCCCTGCTATCAGGTCAGCTGCTCGAAGAAATATTGATGCTCTATGCTCCCATGTCAGATTGATCCATTTCTCGCGTGCAGCGAGTGCCGCCTCAATTGCTAATGTGACATGGTGCTTTTCACTTTTATAAAAATGGCCCAAGAGGTGCTTATGGTCATGCGGTGGATGGAGTTCGACCTTCTTGCCATCGCGTATTTCTTTATCGCCGATAAACATCGGTATATCGCGTACCTCGGCACGCATCTCTTTCAGTTTTGCCTGGAGTTCCTTGCGCTCGGGGCTGCCAGGAGCGTATGTTTTGACGTGTTCGTTGTGCGGGGTAGGTACTTTGAAAAATCCGGTAGCCATAATTTTAATTAATAATGAATAGTGAATAATTAATAATGGAATTGCATAGTTACTAAAGATCGAGGACAGGAAGAAAAGGTGCAAAAAAACCTACAAAGCTCCTTCAAATTGGTTCAGGAGCCTGACATCATTCTCAAAATACAGGCGCAGGTCATTGACCCGGTATCGGAGCATGGTGATACGCTCAATGCCCATGCCGAAAGCAAAACCACTGTATTTGACAGGATCTATCTTGCAGTTTTCCATTACTAATGGGTCTACCATGCCGCAGCCGCCTATCTCCACCCAGCCGCTGTATTTACAAACAGGGCATCCTGAGCCGCCACAAATAGTACAGGATATATCCATCTCTGCGCTGGGCTCAGTGAATGGGAAAAAAGACGGACGGAAACGTATCTGTGTATCACGCCCGAACATTTCCTGAGCAAAATAAAACATGGTCTGTTTGAGGTCAGCGAAAGATACATTTTCATCTATATATAAGCCCTCCACCTGATGAAAGGTACAATGCGCCCGTGCGCTAATAGTCTCATTGCGATAGACACGGCCCGGCATGATCATACGTAGCGGTGGTTTCTGTGTCTCCATCATACGGATCTGCACGGATGATGTTTGTGTGCGAAGCATCCATTGTTTATCTTCTGTGAGGAAGAAAGTATCCTGCATGTCACGTGCAGGGTGGTCCTGTGGTGTGCCTAGCGCTGTGAAATTATGCCAGTCGTCCTCTATCTCGGGACCCTCCGCTACGGTGAAACCGATCCGAGCAAATATTTCGATCATTTTATTCTTTACGATAGACAGAGGATGGCGCGTGCCCATATTCATAGGATAGCCAGGAGCTGTGAGATCAGGTATCTCAGTAATAGACTTCGTACTAGTTTCCATACCACCTTTGGGCTCCTCAAACTTAGCCTCCGCAACAGCTTTGAGAGTATTCATCAGCTGGCCGTATTCTTTCTTCTT
>PLSN01000187.1 GCA_003165135.1 Bacteroidota bacterium | reverse complement strand
GACCACAGGGGAAACCCTCAAAGGGTTTAGAACCCTTTGAGGGTTATAATCAAGAGGACATAGCAAAAAAGGAGGGAAGTAAACGGCCCCTAAGACAGTGTTACTTCCCTTTCCTTGTTATGTACGCATCGGTGGGGATGGCGGACAATTTCTTTTATGAAGTGTAGGCAAAAAAAAGGCCCAGTATCAGGAGTATGAAAAGCACCAACAGGTAATAAACTATTTGCCTTTCGTGATCTGGGTCTTTCAGGAGCATTGTTTTCAATTTCATTGCAAAATTACATACAACATATTTGTTGTGACATACCTAGTGATAGGTATTTTAATGTTTTAGGATTGTTTTCACCCTGTGAATCTGTCCGCTGAGTGATATTTTTGCACAGGACATTATGTGTCTCATATACACTATCCTTGGATGGCTTGATATCAATGATAGCGCGAATTCCCTTTTTTATAGTGGAAAAAATGGGAGTCTCTTTTTTAAGAGAAATATAATAGCTAATTTTGCTAATAACATTAAATAATGCAAATATGATAATTCAAAAAGGAACTCAGCTTGCCCTCAAATGGACACCTCAAGAAGTGATAGATATACTCTACAGGATAGAGGAGGACGTACTCAATTCAAATGTCTTTTTTCTGGGTACCGCTATGGCACATCAGCGCCTCTACCGTAAAGTATGGAACTATTGGAAAAAGAAATTCACTAACGATGAAGAGATCATAGAACACATGGAGCTGATAGAGCAGCTATTAGAAAGCAATCTCTTTGAAACTGCTGCAAAGGGAAACCTGCCACCCGCTATTGCTATATTTTCTTTGAAAAATAACCACCACTGGACCGACAGGCCGGTGATAGAGATCATAAAGGAAGAACCCAAGAGTGAAGGAGTGATCTTCGTGCTCAGCGAAACTGAAACGCTCGTGGCGGGAAAGAAAGACTAAGCAATAGTGAAAGCCGATTTTAAAAAGAATATCAAACAGCAGGAGTATAGCCGGCTGGCTGTAAAGGCCCTGAGAGGAAAGAATGAGTACAGGCATCTGTTCTATGGTGGAGCGATACGTGGCGGCAAGAGTTTCGTATCACTCAGTATCCTGGCGTTTGCGGCTGAGGAATATCCCAACTCGCGCTGGCATGTGTTTCGCCGGGATATGCCTGCGCTGCTCACTACGACCATTCCCTCGATGGAGCGTGTGCTCGGCGACGACGATAGCTGGCACTGGCACCGACTGCTGTCCAACTACTACGTGGAGCATAAAAACGGGAGCAGGATATACTTTCGCGGTGAGGGCCTGACACATGATCCCGAGCTGACAGACCTGCTCGGCCTGGAGACCAACGGCATACTCTACGAGCAGATCGAAGAGCTATCCAAAAAACTCTGGCAGATGGGAGCGAGCCGTATCGGCAGCTGGTATATACCTGACATGCCAAGGCCCATCACACTCGCCACGATGAACCCCACACAGACATGGGTGAAGGACTATATCTATGAGCCCTATCGCAGCGGCACTCTCGCAGCGCCATACTACTACATGCCTGCGATGCCGGGAGACAATCCCTATGTGACAGCAGAGCAGTGGGATGCATGGAGCAGGCTCGATGAGCGCTACCGCCAGCAGTATATCGAGGGCGACTGGACAGACTACAGCGCTGAGGATGGCCTATGGGCCTTTGCTTTCGATAGTGAGCGGCATGTGACGCGCGATGAGATGAGGCCCGACCCGCAGCATATCCTTTATCTGTCGTTTGACTTCAACCGAAATCCTATCTGCTGCTCGGTGATACAGTGCATAGATGCGCAGATACGTGTGATCGAGACCATCAAGCTCGCCAACTCCGATATCTATGCGCTCTGCACACATATCCTCGCGCTGTATCCGAACTATCTCTATAAGGTGACGGGAGATGCCAGCGGTACTAACTTCAGCGCCATGGTACAAAACAGCCAGAACTACTATACCGTGATCAAAAGAAAGCTGCGCCTCACCGACAGGCAGATCGATGTACCCAACTCAAACCCAAGGCTGGAGGACAATCAGGTACTCATCAACGCTATCCTCACGCACTGCGATGTACGTATCAATGCGCGAAAGGCGAGTGCCCTGATCTATGACCTTCGCAATGTAAAGATGGAAGCTGACGGCACTATCCGCAAGGCAAACCGCGCAGACCCCACTCAGCAGGCCGATGCGCTGGATACATTCAGGTATTATTGCAATGTATATCATAGTGGGGTGCTGAGGAATTGATAATTAAGAATTAAGAATTGATAATTGATAATTGATAATTGAAACTACCCATAACATCTGATATTGGCTTTCGTATACAATAAGATAATTGTAGGGAAACAAACCGATTAGATATTCAGGGGAAAACAATTTATCTTCATTACAGAAAACTACATCTATGAATAAACAACTACTCTCTCGCATAGTGCTCATATGCAGCCTGTGTATCTGTATGTCTGCTGCCCGCGCGCAGTATGTCAGCATACCTGATTCGAACTTTGGCAACTGGCTCTACAATAATGGCTACTCGTCCTGTCTGACAGGCAATGGTACTGTAGGCTATCAGTTGGATACGACCTGCAGCGCCGTGCTTAATACTGTATCGCTCAACCTTAGCAATTATGGATTTGACTATACAGGTATTCAGTATTTCAAAGGACTCGACAGCCTCACTGTCGCGCAAAGCTTTAATAATGTCTCTCCGCCTTTCCCGGTAGCATTGAAGTATTTAAATCTGTCCGGAAATGGATCACAACTACTTTCGCTGCCTGATTCTTTATTGTGGTTAGTCATCCTAAATGCTCTCGACGACAGTCTGCCTGCCGCTTTCCCGCCTCATATGATAGGCTTTGACTGCTGGGATTGTGGTACACTTCTATATTTGCCTGTACTGCCAGTCACGCTGAGATATCT
>PLSN01000346.1 GCA_003165135.1 Bacteroidota bacterium | reverse complement strand
GTGCTTTCTTCTTTTTCCACTTAATAAAAGGATACTCTTTTTTGTCTAATGGGAATGATAGCCCACCGACTATATAATATTCCATATAGGTAAAGTGATGTGACAGCCCCGACTGGTCACTACCTATAAAAGGGGCCCAGGGCAGATAAACATATCCTCCTTTAAGTTCAGCAGCAAAGAAAAAACATTTCCAAAGGTCGATACGCGGGCCTGTATATGCCGGCCATGTCACGCCCGAAAGATGAAAACTATTCGGGTACCACACCCCCATAAAATGGATCTGGGTCCGCGTCACCACAAAAACGCCACCGGTCCCGAAATTCCAACCGATATGCAGTATGTCATCGTTGGTATGGAATATAGGCAGCAGCCAGGCCACGTCCAGCGTCACAGAGTTCAGGCCATTGGTATGCTGAACAGTCAGAAAATCAGGAGTGATCTCTACAGGCCTGTTATTGTATACACCGCCATATTTCTGCGAAATCGATGAGTCGATATAGCCCGTCATCATCACGGTTTGGTTTAGCGCCGCGACATATTTCATATGGTCCATACCAACTGAGATATGGATATTATGCTTGATAAAAAAACCAAGTCGGTAGTTATACTGCGGTATAGTGAGTGTAGATGGACCAAAATAGACTGCAGCTGAAAACTTGGTCGGTTTATCATGCGCTCCTACGTCATAAATAGTAAAGTTGAAGCCCTTGCCGTAGATATGAATATTTGAATTGGAATACCGGTCGCGGTTATAGCCCCAGTAGAGGTAAAGTCTATTGTGATAGAACTTGTCGTGCAGGTCAAAGAATTTATACTTTTTTTCTCTTTGTCCCTCAGCATCGGCAGCAAGAGACAGTATGACGTTTAGCATCATTACAAGTCCAAAGAAATATTTCATATGCTCAAATCTATACATGTTTCCCGGTTTCTCCTTAGGTAGATTAAAATTTTCCTGTAGTTAGGTTATTTCCCGTCAATGGAATATCTGCCGGGACCGACAAATAGCAGCCCCAGAAAAACAACACCCAACTCTATGGCATGCGAAGCATCGCTAAAGCCGTCACCCTGGGTATATGTCACCACCGAAGCCACCACCATAGTAAACACAAGGAATATACAGGCCGGACGAAAAAACAATCCGCTAAGTACAAGTATCCCGCCAAGCGCCTCACTGCCACTGGCCATAAAGCCCCAAAACGCCGGAAAGAAATTAATACCCACGCTACCCATCGCCCCGCCGATCTTGGTCCACATTGCCACACCGCCCATGATCTTAGGCAGGCCATGTATCAGGCTAAAGCATAGACCGAGGCCTATCCTTATAATTAACAAACCGAGGTCTTTAAATTTCCCGAGTCGTTCGAGTAGAGCCATGTGATAAGATTTTGAAGTATATCAAAGATAAAGTTTTTTTGTCGCAGCTCTCGTCTTCGTCTCCTGACGATGATGCAATTAAATTGCCGTTTCAAAGCTATATCAAGGTTCTTCGGTCGGATAAAAATGCATGTGGGCCTGAAACCTACGCAGTCATTGGTATCTGGCACATCGGGCTGTGTTGATTTTCGAATTGGTTTTCGCAATAAGAAAAAAGACGTCCTTACTGGCTTTCACCCTCGTTCGAAAATCAATTTACGGACTAAAATTTTTATGATAGCATTGGGGGGTTCGTTATGACAGGTAAACGCGGCAATTGCAGTTGAAACAACACAAAGAAGCGTCTTTGCGAAGCATTTCCAATAAAAAAACATACGCGTCAATGCTGAAGCAATCCCCGCAAGCATAAATGATGATATGTAGTGAACCGGTCGTTCAAAGCTCTTAAATCCCGGCACGAGAACCCCGCGCCACTACCCACCCTGCATTCTCGCGCCATAATGGGGGCAGAATCAAGACATCCCTGTCTGCCGACAGCAGCGAGCTACAAACGAGGGCGAGACGGGCTCACTCCACATAATTTTCGGTACTCAACTTTTCATCAAGCTTATCACTATGCCCCGCCATTTCCTTGGCCATTCTCCAATATTTCATCGCTTCGTCCTTATTGCCTAGCTTTATTTGTATATCGCCATACATTTCCAGATAGCCCACTTTTTTGTCTCCTCCTCCATCTAGAGCCTTTTTCTCTGTTATTTCCGCTTCGGTATAGTTGCCCTGACGAAATAATAGAGAGGCATAAGTATCCAGTCGACGGATATTATCGGGAGTTTTTTCCAATGACTCTTTTATATACTGTATACCTTTTTCTATGTTTTCCTTTTTAATATAGCAGAGCCATGCATAGTTATTTTGTGCATCGGGATTATGCTGTTTTGCTGCCATATCATACCATTTCATAGCTTCTTCTATATCACGCGGCAAAGTCGTCGTACCTTGTTTATATAGACTTCCCATTTTATTCTGCGCGTGAACAGAGCCTTGTTCGGCGGCTTTTCTGTACCACAGTACTGAAGCGGTTGAGTCCACCTCTACTCCCTGGCCTTTTTCGTACATTCTACCCATTTCCAGCTGAGCAGTCACATATCCTGAATCAGCAGCTTCAGAAATATATTTCGCTGCAGTGTTGTAATCTACAGAAACTCCTTTTGCCCTGTATATACAGTAATCCTAATTGGGTTAAGGCAGGAGGATAATGCTGATCGGCTGCCCGTTCTAAGTAATTCTTAGCAACGTCATAATTCTGGTCACTAATGTATGAACGGGCTTTACTATATATGGATGCTACATCATCTGCTATTTTACCAGGACCTACACTAATACCATTCAGTCCAAACATAATAGAAAGTATAAGTTCTGCATTTTCACTACCTCTATTGAAATTGGGCATTAATTTAACTACTCTTATCGCTTCATCATCTAAAGCTTTGTCGATTCCCTGCCTAATACCAATATTAGTTATCGTACCATCTGTTCTGACCATAAAACTAAGTACTACTTGTCCTTGAATCTTTTTTCCCTTTTCATTTTCCGGATACTGGATATTATCTTTAATAAACTTCGACATTGCCTCATTTCCACCCGGGTACTCTGGTATTTGGTCCACAACCTGAGGGGCACTTGAGCGGGATTTGCTACGTGTATTTTGGCTGAATGAAAAAGTACATTCGATAAGTAGCGATAGTAATATTGCGTATTTCATAAGCGATTATTCTTTGAAATAAAACTATCGAAAATCCAGACAAAAGCAAAGACCGATTGCGCTCTTTCGGATTTGTAATCCGAAAGTAATATTGGATAGGATTTATAACCTGTCTGCCCTGCCTACCGTCAGGCAGGCGACAGTCAGGTCCGCATTGCAAATACTCTTGCAGTAGAGTCGGGATTATAAATCCCGACCAGCGTGGAGACCATTATTATGGTATTGGTTTGATCACTAGCGCAAGCCCCCGGCCAGTTCAAGCGTCCTCGCTTGAACAGCCTACTATCGTCCATGCGAGGACGCATGGACTGGCGAGATGAGGCAAATTCACATAAACGCAAAAAGCCCTTCGATTGCTCGAAGGGCTTTTAAAAAATAAGAAGGCGACTACCTACTCTCCCTGGGGTTTAACCAAGTACCATCAGCGTGGAGGGGCTTAACTTCTCTGTTCGGAATGGGAAGAGGTGATCCCCCTCGCTATAGTCACCAAAAGTTATACGCCGTGCCCGAACAACCAGCTTTCGCTGGCAAAAACACGGTAAATAAAATTTGACATAAAGGTAGTTATTAATTCTCAAGTAAGTTTCATAAAAAAAATAGAAAGCGAACGGACGATTAGTATCGCTCGGCTGTGATGTTACCACCTTTACACCTGCGACCTATCAACGTAGTAGTCTTCTACGGTCCTTAAAAGAGATCTCATCTTGAGGTAGACTTCGCACTTAGATGCTTTCAGTGCTTATTCTTTCCCGACGTAGCTACTCTGCAATGCAGCTGGCGCCACAACAGATACACCAGAGGTCAGTCCGAAACGGTCCTCTCGTACTAGATTCAGCTCCTCTCAAATCTCTAACGCCCACAACAGATAGGGACCGAACTGTCT
>PLSN01000114.1 GCA_003165135.1 Bacteroidota bacterium | reverse complement strand
TTTCGCTATCCTGTAGCTTGGCATACATGAGTCCGGTGCTGCAGTATGACAGGCATAGCTGAAACGGGTCATTCAGTTCTTCGACTATCTTGGTACGCTTGAGTGAGTATTCGAGTGCTTCTGCTATTTTTCCCTGGCGGTCGCATTCTCCTACTATCGCACTATAGCAATAGCTGATGCCTAGTTTATTGTCAACGGAGATGTTTAGTTCGAGCGCACGATCGATATAGCGCTTGTCCAGTGTGCCCAGATCGGAGAAACCAAAGAGAATATAAAGGTTGTAGTAATGTGCTGCGAGTCTCTTTTTCTCCGCTACGGTCAGATCAGGGATCTGCTCCATGCTATTGATCGCCTTCAGGAAGCAACTCTGTGACTGCGGCATCTGCGAGTGCGACTGGTAGCCGAAAGCGATATTACCATAATAATAAGCCGCTCGTCTGTTGTTGTTTAAGTCAAAATAAGGCTTGGCAAGCTCCGAATATTAAAGGAATTTCTCCAGACTAAGCTCCACCAAACAGTAATAAAGGGCATAGTTGATGTACGATTCACCTAAATGATCGTGGTTTTCGTTGAATTCAGCAAGTTTGTGATGCTCCCCAATAAGCTCTAAAACCTCCTTATCTCTTTGAGAAAGAAGTACACGGACCTTGTTTTGAAGGTCAGAGATATCTATGGTTTTATTCTCCACTGCTGCCTGATCCTGTGCTGGTAATAGATTTTAAAAATATCATGCCTAGTTCTCTTTTTTTCAAAACTATATAAGATAAAACAATCACTAACATTTGTCAAGGGGCGATTTTGTTTTTAACAAATATAATCCTGTCATTCGCGCCCGTTATTTAATTTTTTTAATTTTTTAAACCCCTCATTTTTATGAAACAAGTTAAACCTTCTATGCTTTTTGCCCTAGTTCTCACCGTTTTGATCGGTTATTTCGAACCAGCTAACGCTGCTAAAAACCTTCTGGTGCCAACTCCCGGAGGCAGTACCTCGTATGTGGCCCTGAATACGACTACTGGTGTTTGTCCTTTCTGGCCAAATCCTATCACTGCTCCCTCTACACTCACTGCCGTCTCTGATGAGGTCATCATCGGAGGCACACTAACGCTGGTAGGCGGAGGTTCAACTCCTGTATCTGTCATCGCGTATGACCAGCCGTTTCCACTCAGTACGATAGAGAACAATGCCTATTTCGTACCGGCAATGTGGCCATACCTGACAGGAACTACGATGGCAATCCCTGCGGTAGCTGAAGGTAACTATGTACTTACCTTCAAAACACAAAGTGGTAATGTATATACTACCAAACTAACCATCAACTAAGACCTTTATTTACCAAGAACCGTGTCAAAGGTGTGGGGCAATGATGCTCCACACCTTTTTTTATGATGCCGGCAAAGTAAAGATAAAATCAGTACCACCCAATTCATTAGGTTGGTTATGAATACCGCCGCCCAGCCTGTCTGTGATTTTCTTGCAAATGGCCAGGCCAATGCCTGAACCGGAATGATTCTGCCTGTTTTGGAGCCGGGTGAATATGTCAAATACTTTGTCCCTATATCTTTCTTCTATTCCAATGCCATTGTCAGAGACCTTGAACTGATAGAATCCTCCTTCCTGAGAATATGATATTCTGACATGCGGCCTGTCAGAGCTATTATACTTGATGGCATTGGACAACAGATTTTGAAATAACTGTATCATCAGCACAGAGTTAGTTTGTATGACTGGCAGTGTTTCGGATTCTATGATAGCATCTTTGGTAGTAATGGCTATTTTCAGGTTGTTTTTGACAGATTGGAGTATTTCTCCGAGGTTCACAGTGGTCATTTCATTGTGGTTGTTGACCTTTGAGAAAGCCAATATCCCGGCTATCATTTCATTGATGCGTTTGCCACCTTCTTTGAGATAGCTGAATAGCTCCAACTGTTCTTTGGTCATTTGCCCTTTGAGGCTCATTTCGAGCAGCTCGGCATAGGAGACTATCATCCGGACTGGTTCACGCAGGTCATGTGATGCTGCATGGGCGAACTGTTTGAGCTCTTCATTGGACTGCTCCAGTTGATTGGCATATTCCCTGATCTCTTCATTTTTTTGCTTCAGCATTTCGGTCTCACGGTCCTGCTGCTGTCTTTCGAACTCATTCTGTACGGCACTCATATAGAGTACCTTGTCTATTTTAAAATTATCGAGTAGCATCTGGCTGTATTTGCGCTGATAGAGCAACGCTTCCTGATATTTACCTGCTTTTTCATAGGCCTCTGAGAGCAGTCTATATAGTTTTGATAGATTGAGTGTGGAGTCGAGCGTATTATATAAGCGTATAGCCTCCAGAAACAAGGTAATAGCCTCTTCATAATCCCCCATTGCCAGATGGGCCTGTGCGTTCTCATCATAAAAGCTGGATAAGAACTGGACTATATTGGCTTCTTCGAAGATCGCTTTGGCCTTATTTATATATGCCATTGCAGTCTCGCGGTCGTTCATTTTGGCATATAGCACACCCATGGTGGATGAGGAGAATGCTATTTGGAGCGTATCGTGTATCTCCTCTGCCAGCCTGAGACGTAGGGTAGCATATTCCATTGCCTCAGAGATATTGCCAAGCTTATCAAGGTCATTGATGATGGCACCATAGCAAAAGATCAGGCCGGGTTTGTGATCATAGATCTTATACAATTCAATGGCCCTGTCCAGATATCTCCTGTCGAGGAGCGCCAGATCAGTGAAACTGAATAAGATATATAGATTATAGTAGATCGTGGCCAGGCGCTGGGCCTCCTCTTCGGTCAGATCATCTATCTCTTCCATATATTGTATGGAGGTGAGATAGGCATCCTGTGCTTCAGGCAGTTTATAAAAAAAATGATAGTTGATACCCAGCGCGCCATAATAATATCCTGCCCTGCGGTTATCGTTCATATCGAAATAGGGCCTGGCCATCTGTATATAGTCTATACATTTGTCAAAGTCCCTTTTGACAAGGGAGTAATAGTTTGACATGCTGACGAGGAGCTCGCCTTTCTTTTCCTGTTCATCTGATTTTTCGGCCAGTCGGAGAGACTCCTCTATATAATCCTTGACGCCGGGATCACGCTGCCGGAGCATATCCCTTATCTTTTTGATCCGTTCTGCGAATTCCTTATTTATTTCTGACTGCATGTGTTTAGACAATAATTTTCATCAATCATCCGTTCTATTCCGACTTAGATTACAGTTTTATTATATTTCTATAATTGAAAAATAACGAAAAAATAGGATAAAACAGAAGGCATATGATAATTGTCATATAAAACATCTAGTCGGATTAATACCTTTGTCGCCGCATTATGGCACTTATTCTTAATATTGATACAAGTTCTCCCGCATGCTCTGTCTGTCTGGCAGAGGATGGCAATGTGATAGCTGAGCGAAATGACCTGTCTGAAAACCAGCATGCATCCAGACTCACGGCACTCATCGATGAACTGATGGAAGATCAGCATGTCATGCTGAAGGACCTCTCAGCTGTCGCGCTAAGCAGTGGACCAGGATCATATACCGGCCTA
>PLSN01000228.1 GCA_003165135.1 Bacteroidota bacterium | reverse complement strand
TATTTCGCAAGCTATTTGCAAAGGGGATACCGTAACTTTTTATGGCGATATTATCACTGGTGCAGGTACATATCTTCATTTTGCATCAGATTGTGATAGTATATTGAGGTTGACTGTGGTCATAGATACTACTCAACGGTGTAGTCCCGCTGATTCCTTCATCATGCCGGACGCGTTTACTCCAAATGGTGATGGTAAAAATGACCTGTTCTATCCTGTTCTTAACGGTCAAAATGATTCTTCAGTCATTAGTTTTTCGATATACAATCGCTGGGGGCAATTAGTTTACAATAATCCTTCACAAGGTTGGGACGGAAGATACAAAGGTGAGCCGCAGCCAGAAGGTATCTATACCTATTTCGTCACCGTCGATTTGCCTGACCCTAATAATCCCGGACGGATGAAAGAAACGAAAAGGGAGGGGGGCTTTGCGCTGGTCCGATAAGACAGTTTTTTTGTCTTGCAATTATTCACTATATTTGTATTACATAGGTAATAAAAGAAATTATTAATTCAATTATGCAATTTTTTAATTAAAATAATAAATCTGCATATGTGCAATGATTTGATTTGATGGAGTTTTAACATTTGGCAAAAAAGGGGGGTTAACCTGGTAAATNNTGAATTTTATTTAATACATAAGTGATATTAGAGAATAATCTAAAGAATGAATCATGGATAATAGAATATATCGGTATTCCCTTATCTTGGCGGTCTAATATTAGTCGGTGAAATACTTTTTGATAGCATATTTATTTCTGTCCACTTTGGGCATTAGCGCCCAGAAAGCGAAGCTATTTGCCGGGCCGGTGGTCGGCTCTGTGACCAAAAACTCAGCCAAAGTCTGGATAGGCTATCGTGGCAAAGGCAAGAATGCTGTCATCCTCGGTGATACCTCCACCAAAAAGATATATTATCCGACCGACTATAGCTATCTGGCTTCTGATGGTAAAGTCGCGCTGACTTTTGAGTTCACCGGCCTGCAGCCCGGACATGTATACAATATCCTGGTGTCTATCGAGGGCTGGAAATCTCAGGAGCGTGCCAGTTTCAGGACTTTGGCAGATATCCCGGTTAAGGACTTTTCATTTGCTTTGGGCTCCTGTGCGCTGATGAATACCGACTGGACGAGGCCTGCACTGCCGGGAGGAAAAACAAGGATATTCAACTCCATTCGCAAGAAGCACAACGAGTTTATGCTATGGCTGGGAGACAATATCTACTACATGCATGCGAGGGAATACAATACTGTGGAAGGAATGTTCGAGCGCAATATGCGGGTAAGGACTGCCTTCAAAAGGTTCCGGGTCTTTCTGATCTCTATGCCTCACTATGCCATTTGGGACGACCACGATTTCGGCCCTAATGATTCTAATGATCAATGGCACATGAAGGACTCATCGATGATGGTCTTTAAGAGCTTTTGGCCAAATACATATCCCGAACAGAAGGAGTTTTATGGCAACTATTTTTCATTCCGCTACTATGATGCGGAGTTCTTTATGATGGATGACCGCTACTACCGAGACCCTCCGGGCGACTCTGCGGCGCACTTTTTAGGAGAGACCCAGATGGTCTGGCTCAAAAATAAGCTGCTGATGTCGGATGCCACCTTTAAATTTATCGCTATAGGTACTCAGGTGCTCAATGAGAATAAATTTGGCGAGACCTATCATCAGTATCCTAAAGAGCAGCAGGAATTGTTCGATTTTATCGCCAAGAACAATATCAAAGGGGTTATATTCCTGTCCGGAGATAAGCACTACAGCGAGATATGCCGCAAGGAGGTAATGGGCTATCCGATCATTGACTTCACCACCTCGCNNGCCACTGACCTCGCCGCCACTGCCACGCAGGTTGTTTGGTGCGCTGCAAAATCCAACTCGTATAGCGGGTACAGACTATGGTAGGCATAGCTATGGACGGATCTCACTGAGCGGCCCGGTAGGGGATAGGAAGTGCGCCATAGAGATATATAGCATACGCGGCAAAAAGAAGCGGGAACTGACCATTGATCTAAAGGAGCTACAAAGAAAATGATAGACTATTACATAACACTCAAAGGGAGCCAAACCCTTTGAGTGTTGCAAATGCCGACTGCCCTATTATGATTTTATATATCCTTCTTGTCCCGTTTTTGTATCTGCTGGCTTTGCTGCCGACACGAGTCCTTTATTTTATATCAGATGGGATAGCATGGTTGCTCGAATATGTGGTACAATATAGGAGAGCAGTAGTCTATACCAATATCCGTAATTCTTTTCCCGAGAAAAATGATGCTGATATCAAGGCTATTGCACATCAGTTTTACAGGCATTTCGCTGATGTGCTGGTGGAAAATGTCAAGGCAACATCTATCAGCCGCGAGGAGCTAATGGAGCGCATCAACGTGCAGGGAGTCCGAGAGATATTTCAGCCCTATTGGGACAGGAAACAGAATGTGGTCATCGTACTGGGGCACTGCGGCGCATGGCAGTGGGCCGGCCTGGTAGCTCCATCGCTTATTCCGCAGCGGCTCTTTGCGTTTTACAATCCATTGACCAACAAGTATTTCGATAGTTTCATAAAGCGTACGCGAAGCCGCTACGGCATGCATCTCGTCTCTATGCGGGACTATCTGAGGCATGTCAGGGCACGGTTTGACGATGTATCATCCCTGCATTTCTTCCTTTTTGATCAGGGTCCAAGCAATGTCAAGCGTGCCTACTGGACCACTTTTCTCAATCAGGAAACGGGTTTTTACTATGGTCCGGCACATTTCGCACAGGAACACAACTGTGCAGTACTCTATGTAGCCGTGAAATACCAGTCCAGGGGTAAATACCTCGCTACTATTACAACTATCGCAGATGATGCCAACTCAATCACAGCCGGCGAGATCATTGAGCGGTCTGTAAGGCTGCTGGAGGAGCAGATACGGGAGCAGCCTGCAGATTGGCTTTGGTCCCACAGGCGCTGGAAACGGAAACGGCACCTCACCCCAACCCTCTCCGATGGAGAGGGAGGAATACAGAAGTAACAGTTTGGGATTTTCAAACTTAATCCCTATATTTGCAGTCCTTAAAAAAATAATCAGATGAAAGAAGGCATTCACCCTACAGAATACAGAACAGTTGTGTTCAAAGATATATCATGCGACAAGTCATTTTTGACCCGTTCAGCTGCCCGCTCCAAAGAAATGGTAAAATGGGAGGACGGTAACGAATACCCACTTGTGAAAGTGGAGATCTCTAACGAGTCTCATCCATTCTTTACCGGCAAGACCAAATTTGTGGATTCGGCAGGACGTATCGACAAGTTCAAGAAGAAATACGCTAAGTAATTTAACTATAACTTAATATTAGAAAGGCTCCGATTTTTGGGGCCTTTTTTGTTATATGATCATGAAAGTTCTTAACATTGCTGATTGCTGTAATATTTAAGATTGGCTTCGGTTTTTATTGTTTTTTCCTTCTTACGCTAGTAACAGTAATAGTTTCATTGTATTGGCTGTTTGATTAAGAAATCAACAAAAGCAGCAAATAACAATAAGATAACTGCTGCTTAACTTTTGCTTAATACACGCTTTACATGTTTGTGGTCAGATAATGGGCTGGATAACAGCTCTTCTTTAACCCTAAACATAACATTGTGAAAAAAATCTTACCCCTATTTCTCTTCATCAGTTTTTATACAGTACACGCACAGATTTATACTTATTCTGATTCTGTCGTTCAGGCGAGGCTCAATAGAATAGACAACATTCTGAATATCCTCCATGAATTCAGAATTCAAATATATGCGCAGCCTGAGTGGATGAGAGCAGACACAGCAGGGATCAATAGTTTTGCCGCCGGAAATTTCCCTACACATGCAAACAATCGTTTCGTGGTACGTCGTGGCCGTTTCAAACTGTCATGGCAGCATGAGACAGTCAATAAGAATGGCGATAGCATCAAAGTGGGAGAATTTGCCTTTCAGTTTGAT
>PLSN01000393.1 GCA_003165135.1 Bacteroidota bacterium | reverse complement strand
AAATATCTAATTCCGTTGGAAACGAGAGCCGGAGACTGTGTCATACTGGATGACAGTATTGTACACTACTCAGCACTCAATAAGACCAACGAGCTCCGCTTGGCCATACAGCTAATCTGTATACCGTCCGAGATGCCGTCCATACACTATTATATGAATCCATCAGTCAGTCATGATGAGGTCGAAATGCTTGAGGTAGATATAGATTTCTATATGCAGTTCAATCCGTGGAAAAATCCGGGGAATGTGAAACGCGTCAGAAGGATCCCGTTTAAACACAGGAATATCGATGAAAAGGAATTCGCAGATCGCCTGGGTGCTCCGGGCTATGATGAACCGCAAAGGAAAAATTTTATGTCCAAACTCAAGGAGTTTTTTGCCTGAGCCCATGTCAGATTTGATACTGATTAAACAGATTTATGCTCTTCAGAAATGAAAAATTCCAAAAGCAATTTGACCTTCAGGGTTATGTTGTTATCCCCTTCTTGAATAAAGAACAGGTCTCTGACCTGCGTGAGTTCTTTATTAGCACACACTTGGAGATACCGGATGGTTTTTATTCTAGTACTTTCAATACAGATGAAGCGCATAAAAAAAGTATCAACCAGAAGATCGAATCAATGCTTGGGCCTGGAGTAGCAGATCACTTTGCTGAAATAAAAAAACTGGGTGGCTGTTTTCTGAATAAACAACCCGGAGTCAAAAGCGAAATGACAATCCATCAGGACTGGACGGTAGTAGACGAACCGAACTTTGATGGGGTCACGATATGGATCCCCCTGCAAGATGTAAATGAGAGAAACGGCGCCATTCAGGTAATAGATGGCAGTCACCGTTTCAGCGATGCGCTCCGCTCACCGTCACTGCCTGATTCATTTAGAGATGTGCAATACCTCCTAAGACAGGACCTGAAGCTCCTCCCTATGAAAGCGGGTGAGGCATTAATTTTTTCACAGGCACTGCTCCATGCATCACCCCCCAATATGGAGGGTGAGTCCCGTATCGCTGTGACCTATGGATTGATCGACTCGCGCGCTCAGCTCATGTTCTATCATGGTGAATCCGGAAAAGTAGAGCAGTACTACGTAGATGAAAATTTCTTTCAACAATATAATACCCAGATAGGGCAGCGACCTGCATTTGGCGATCTGCAGCGGACTTTTGACTACGATCAACACTTCATTTCAGCAGCTGAATACAGATGCATGAAACAAAACTTTCTTCACAAAAAATCTGAAGCCATGTATAAAATGATCCCTATCTTTAAAGACAAATCCCAACAAGACTTTTTTGAAAAAGAAGGATATGCCGTATTCTCTCTGCTCAAAGATGACGAGGTTAAAGAGCTAAAGGAGTTTTATGAATCGAAACATCTTAACGATGAAAGAGGATTCGGTTTTCATATTAGCATGGACAACACAGACAAAGACATGTGCCGCGAAATCAGAGATAAGGTATGGAGTATTGCGTTACCGAGACTAAGTGAACATCTCGAGAATTTTAAACCCTTTGTAGCGAGCTATGTGGTCAAAGAAGTAAATCCTAAAGGTGTCGTACCAGCGCATCAGGACTGGAGCTTCGCAGACAATGAGGAACAAGGATACTGTTCTATCACCTGCTGGATCACACTAGTAGACACTACTCTCGACAACGGCGAGATGGGAGTAATCAGAGGCAGTCATAAATTCATGCAAAGTCATCGTCCCTCACCCTCACCGCAGTGCCCGGTGCCACTTAGCGACCATATGTTCAGCATTTTCCCCTATCTGCACACCCTAGATATGAAAGCAGGAGAGGTGCTGATGTTTGATAATCGAACATTCCACGCTTCCCCGCCAAATGTATCCTCACAGGTACGCTTGGCAGTCGGTGTCGGCGTGACTCAACAGGATGCGCAGCTCGTACACTACTATATGAAACCGGATGGCACATTCAAGACTATGCTACGCTACAATGTGGACGAGGATTTCTATCTGAAATACGACAACGCGTCTCTATCCCGCATGTATGATGCCAAACAGCTGATTGAAGGCTATGGTACCCCTACTGAGGTGTCATATGAATTTACCAAATACACGACGGATGAGATGGTCGATATCATCAAGGCCTCGGGCAATACATTCAATATACCCATGACAGAAAAGCTGGCGAAGCTGTTCGGTAACCTTACCGGCCTTCCCAAACAGGAAGAGCCTGCGCAGAAACTATCAGAGCCAGTAATAGAAGAGCCTCCTGTGGAGAAAAAGGCAGAATACAATTGGGTAGACATCAGGAGCTTCTCAGAAAAGTATACCCTGAAAAATATTGCTAAAGAAATTAAAAATAGACTCGTCGGAGCATAATAAACTATCCAAAGAAAAGATATGTTTCAATTTCCCAATCATATGCTGCGTGTTTTCAGAGATGAAAAAAATCAAGCCGAGTTTGAGAAAAACGGTTTTATCATTTTGCCTTTTTATAATGAGTCTGAGATCAATGATCTTGAGGCATTATATTATCGCCTACACCCTGAGGATGAAAAAGGATTTTTCCCTAGCACTTTTTCCAAAGACAAAAACTATCGAACCGCAGCAGACCAAGGGATCAGAAGAATCTGCGAAAGGAGCATCGATGAATATTGTCAGGATGTGAAAGTAATGTGTGGTTCATTTATAGTCAAATCTCCCGGACCTGAGAGCGGTATGTGTGTGCATCAGGATATGAGCCTCATAGACGAAAGCAAGTATACTGGCATCAATATATGGGTGCCACTCTGCGACCTGACTATTGAAAACGGGGCACTGTTTGTCCTACCAGGCAGCCATAGGCTTTTCCCGACATATCGCAGCAGCAGTATTCCTGAGTTTTTCGCTCCTATCATGGGTGAAGTGATCGACTACCTTCAGCCTGTGCTAATCAAGGCTGGCCAAGCTGTATTTTTTGATCAGAGTATCATTCATTTCTCCCCGCCCAACTACTCAGACAAAATTAGAATCGTCACAAATACGTATTTTGCGCACCGCGATACTGAGTTTCGCACTTATTACTGGAATAAATCGGAGCATAGCAAAAAAGTAGAAGTATTCGCCCAAGATGATAGTTTCATGACCAACTTTGAACAGTTCGGCGAAAATATCCGTGACAGACCAAAAATTGGAGTGTCACTTGGAATGATTGATTATGATTTTCCGGCTATTGACATTGTCTTTATGAATAACCATTTCCCGAAAAGCAATGCGCGAGCATTGATTGAAAAAGCCAGACCTAAAGTAGAAGCAAAACCTGAGCCCGCGGAAATACCAGTCAATCCAGCACCCGTTCCAAAAAATATTTTCCAACGCATTAAAGAGCTGATCAGCTGATGGCTAAAAGAATATTTAAACTCGAAGAGCATCAGCTTCACTTTGACAGGCAGGGGTTTATAGTTTTGCCATTTATCACTGCTGACGAAGTACAGGAGCTGAATGCTCTCTTTGACAGGCTTCATCCAGATGTCAATCAAAGTGGCTTTTTTAGTGGCAGTTACAGCAGCAATTTTGATTATAAAAAAGCGGCCAGCGATGCGATCGTCAGGGTCTTCAGCAGGGCTTATGAAGATTATTTTACGGATTACACGCCTTTTGGAGGAGCTTTCCTCTACAAAGTACCTGGCGCCAATAGCGAGCTGGCAGCCCATCAGGACTGGACCATCGTAGACGAAAAAACCAATGTAGCGCTGAACTGCTGGGTACCACTTCAGGATATCACAGCGGATAATGGTCCCATCATGATCTTGCCCGGCAGTCACTTTGACAATTTCAATGTCTTCCGTGCCCCCACTTTGCCGTTCTTTTTCTCTGGCAATGATGATCTAGTCAGAGAAAACCTGATTCCGATGATCGTCCCGGCCGGTACAGCTGTAATTCTCAATCAGAGTGTAATCCACTACTCGCCGGAAAACAGAAGCACTCAAGTCCGCAAAGCTATCACCGCAGGGATCAAGACCAAAGGAGCCCAAATGTATTTCCACTATAAGATACCTGATCAGGATGCCTTGGAGGTTTTCGCTATGCACGATGAGTTTCTGATTAGCTTCAAGGACTTCGCTAATGACATCGGCAAAAGGCCCTATCTGGGGGAAAGTGTCGGTCAGATACCTTTCACAATGCCAAAACCCGATACAGAATCCCTAAAACAATTGCTGAATATGATGAAAACCAAAGCCGGATTCGCACCTAAAAAGGCCCCAAATTCTTTTTTTCCCAGAGACTAAAATCATACTTCTAAGCTGCACTTTAATTTCCGAAGCACATCCTATGACATTTTGATTCGCTGCCGGCATAGATTGAGAAACAATTCCTTAATCCTTTGAATATTTTCCAATTCAAAAAATATTGAGAAAATTGTCTTAGACTTATCCTGATTTTTTTAATCAAATCGCCTGTGGCAAAAAATGCTTAATGAACATACTAACGATATAGAACTCAGCATCGTGATGCCATGCCTCAATGAAGCCGAAACTTTGAAAAGTTGTATCGACAAGGCTAAAAAGTTTATGGAAGAAAACCAGATAAACGGAGAAATTGTGATCGGAGACAATGGCAGTACCGATGGTTCGCAGCAGATCGTATTGGACTGTGGCGCACGGCTCGTGGTGATCAACGAGCCGGGATATGGACGTGTACTCATGGGTGCATTCCATGCTGCCCGTGGCAAATATATCATCATGGGAGACTCTGATGAGAGCTATGATTTCAGTCATCTTGGGCCCTTCGTAGACAAACTCCATGAAGGGTACGACCTTATCATCGGCAATCGCTTTAAGGGAGAAATAAAACCCAAAGCCATGCCCATGATGAATCAATATCTAGGCAATCCTGTACTCTCATCCATTGGTCGCTTATTTTTTAGGAGCGAGATTGGTGACTTTCACTGCGGGCTACGTGGTTTCAACAGAGCATCCTTACTTGCTCTTGATCTCAAAACCACAGGTATGGAGTTTGCCTCCGAGATGATCGTAGCATCTACCATACACCACCTGCGGATCACGGAAGTACCAGTAGTGCTCTCGCCCGATGGCAGGGGGCGTCCCTCACATCTTCGCCCGTGGAGGGATGGATGGAGACATCTCCGATTTCTGTTGTCACATAGCCCCGGACCGATCTTCCTAATCCGGGAATTGCTGCTCATGGTCGGCGGCCTGATCAAAAGATTTTTTACCTTATTCAAATTCCAGTAGATAATTATAACAGGACCTATTAATTTTGACATGATGATATGACGATTCGCACTATTTTTGATCTGACGCTAAAAAATCTGGAGCATGCTTACTACAAGCTTACCGGACAGAGGCATAGTATCATCCCATATAAAATCGTAGTCGAACTAACTACTCAATGCAATTCAAAATGCCTCTACTGCGACATCTGGAAAATAAAAAAAGAAGATCTGAAGAAGATTGACCTAGTAGATTTAGAAAATTTTCTAAAAAAAATGAATCGCAACCTGCTCTGGATAGCACTCACCGGAGGAGAGATCTCGACCAATAATCAATTTCCGAAGATCATACACCTGATCAAAGAAAACTGCCCTAAACTCCGCATCATCACATTTACGACCAACGGGCTCGCACCTCAGCGCATCCTTGAGTTTGCGCTGCTCATCAAAAAAGAACTGGATTGCGATACATTCATTACAATCAGTCTCGATGGGGATGAGGAGACTCATGATACAATAAGAGGCATTAAGGGAAATTATGCTACATGTATGGAAACGTACAAGCTCCTGAAGGAANNGGCAACTCCTCTTTCATCAAACAATCTTTTCAATCATATAGTGACCGGATCAAGGCAGTTACTTTTTTTCATACCGGTGGCATTTTTCTCACTGATTCGGAGGTGGATAATTACTCCATTGATGTGAAGATCCTTGATTCGTTAAAAACAGTTTACAAGCATTATCGGGTCTCATCACTTGGCGACTGGCTTATCAGGGTATATATCAAGGTCGGTATACTCTTTCTGCAAAAAGAACGGAAAACAAATATTATCCCCTGCGATGTAGGTTTATCCTCTGCACATCTCATGGCCAACGGCGATCTTCTGCCCTGCATGTACCTGCCCCCCATCAGAAAGATCGGCGAAGGTTTTGAACTGAGTGACTATCATAGTCCATCTGCGGAAGCAATGCTTGAAGAGATCAAGCGCGACAAATGTCCACACTGCTGGATGAGCTGCTACGGCCCGCACAATATGCTTCAGTCTCCCTTAAAGTCGCTTTCCGTTTTACTAAAACCCATCGAATGACTAAAAGGCAGATCGTCTATTTTGTTTGTTCCTTCGCTATTGTACTGATCGGACGACTATCCGTAGCCGGTACAGGTTATCTAGAGGATCAGGATGAGTTTCTGTATATATGGATCCATCTTAATGCGGCGTCATTTGCACATCTTTCTGCATGGACTGACTGCCTTTTTCGCATACAGGGGCAGCCTCCGGAGGTTGCTATACGCCTTTTAGAATACATCAGTCTGATTCCAGTAGCTAATAGTATGCACCAGCAAATGCTCCATCCTGATATTCTGTATTTCGTAGGCTTGTATAATATTCTAGCCTCCCTACTCATCCTTTATGTCTTTTACAGAATCCTGCTTAAACTAAATTTGTCTATTGAACTGGCTCTAACCGGAGTGATGCTGATGGGTACGCTCTTTCACTTCAATATGTACACACGACATATTCTGCCGTATGATCATGCTTTGCTATTTCAGTTGTTGTCTTTGAATTTATTATTGCGCGATAACCTGCGACCACGCATCATTCTTCTAGCGGGATTGCTATCTGCCATAGGGCTTACCAATTATTTTGGTGGGTTCATGTTCGTCTTCATCAATGGAGGCCTGCTGCTGCTCACCCATCGCGACAATCCAAAACTAGCCATCAGAAATTGTCTTCTTTTTATCTCTTCATTTGCTGCATTGCTCCTTTTTTACGAAGTTCTCACGCATGTAGATGGCAGATCGTATCTCGCTTTCTTCAGACAATATTCTCAAACGGTCGGAACTGAAGGCTCACCTGACGAGAGCCTGATCTTTGTTTTTTTGTACTTCTATTTTGTCGAGAAATGGTGGGGGCTGCTGCTGCTTTTTGCCTTCTTCATCGGCAGCCATTTTATTCTCAAAAGAGGCGATTCAGTCAAAGCCAAACATCTAATACTTTTGGCTGTCGTTGCATATCTGAGCTTTGGCATGTTTTCTTTTATTTCTCACAAACTTGTTTTTGATGGTAGAGTCCTTCACATCTATTTCCCTTTTATCATCCTTGGAGCGCTTGGCTGGCTCCAGCAGCAAAAGCTGACTCCCCCTCATAATATAGCTGCCGCATTCATATTGTTCGCGTGTGTCAATTATTTTTTTGTGATCCGCGACCTGAACAGCATAGGCTACCCTCGAAATGCTATTTATAAATATCATTTGTTTGAGGATAAAACGAAGACTTGTTTTACCTATTATGAGGATATCCCGGGATCGATAAAATACAGTGCTCGCGAAGGATTTTGTATTGACAGTATTGGTCAGGCTAGACTACCATCAGGGGATTATGTTTTACAAAATATCTGTTTTCTTCCCACCTATTCCGACAGCATCTTTCAGTATTATAAGCCTCTTAATATCAACAAAACTGATAGTGTTATCATTGAGGAGCCACACTTTGAGTCTCATCCGGCTTATGCCATGGAGTATTGCACCCATACTGGGCGTGAATTTTTCATTAGCAGGCAATTTAAAATACGGGTAGTCAAAACTAAGCGTTNNCCCCTAATGAAGGATAGGCTTTCATTCTATCTGATTTTTTTTAAATTTACCCGATAGAGCTACGCTCAAAAAATGTGTGAATGCCAACTTCAATCAGATTAATCTTTTCATTGCTATTGATATGTCTCGGATCCTACATAGCCATCTGTCAGGATCTAGAATATCTAGTTCCCATACTTAGCAAAAATAGCGTCAGAGATACTTCATCTTTGATCCTCACTACCGGCAATGATGCCTGGGCAGAAGGAATACCGCAAAAAAATATATACACTAACTCCGTACAAATTATCGATGCCGAAGAATCCTGGCCACCCAGGTGGTACTCTGCTACACCGGTTTATACGGCAGAGATGTTTCGCAGAGATACGCTAGCAGGTGTTTCCCGTTTTGACTGGATGATAGATGCAGAGATCGTATCTGGTTACTTTTCTTATTACAAACTTCTCTCCCGTCCTCTCATGAAAGACGGCCCCCTTCAAAATGTCGAACTAGCCGCATATATGCTGCTGAATGATAAAATGCAATGCATCGATACTATCAAAACAGCGAAGGGTGCAGAAAACATGTTTTACAGATCCCTTTCGATTAATTCAATTGGCGAAAGACTTGTCGGCCTAAAAAAAGACACCTATCTGGATCTGCGCACATATAGCCACAATCAAGCTGATAGCAGTGTCCATTGTGAAATTGATATCCTCGAAGTGTTTGACCAGAAAGGAAATCTACTGTTCTTCTGGAATCCAATGGATCATCTCGATCCGAAATTATTTCGTTTTAAAGAACTTTTGGCTGGTCGCGCATACGGATACAGCAAGACAGACATCATCCAATGGACCAGATTGACCAATGCGCAGTGGGATGCAGATGGCAATATCATTTATAGCATGCTTCTGTATGGAGTAGGTAAGATCTCACGGGATGACGGACATATCATATGGCAGATCAATAGCAATCAAATGCCGATTCTGATCGGTAAAGATACTTTGCAATGGTATCGTCAACATGATTTTAAATTTCTCTATGAGACAGATAGCTCCTTGGTATACTCACTCTACTCGAATGGATTAAAAAGCAGTCGAGGACAGGATTCAATATTAGCATGTGGAGTGATATTTGAGCAAAACAAAAAAACACTTGCTCTCCGTTTATTGAAATATCAATATCCAAAAATCAAATTTGTACCCGGTGGACAGGGCGGCTATGACTACGATGTCAAAAATGGAAACTATTTTATCAGTTACGGCAATTTGAAAAATCCGATTTCTCTCAATGCTGAATTCACCGAAAATTTCGAGTACGGCAATAATGACAGTCTATATGGTATATTCCTGATGCCTCAAAATATTCATTGTTTTAAGGCTCACCGTTTAGAAAATTTCATCCGTCCGCCACGCCCCTCAATAGTAAAAAATGATAATGAACTCGAAGCCGTTGGAGATCTGGATGACTTCACCTGGTATAAAATGTCAGGATCTGGCAATACAACAATAGAAAAGGTAGGAAGAGGCAGAAAACTCAGATTTGAAGCAGGATGTAACTATTGCGTAGTGGCCAGATATGGAGTGGGCTATTCTGTCTCTCGTCCCTTTTCGGTCGGAAAATCAAGCCCCATATCAATGGCTATTATCTGTCTCTCAGGATTTCTTCTTATAGTTTTGATTGGTATTCAGGCCTATCGGTCGCCTGCCGTATAGTTGGTTTTAATTAATTAAATTGACAAAGACTATCACATGATCTTATCACAGGCTAAATTTAGGCGAGCAGTCTTTGCAATCTTGCCCTTCATTCTTCTCGGAGCTTACTTTATTACTATTTATATCATGATGGTTCCGGGTCATTCCATTGCTCCTCAGATCATCACATATCTACAGTTATTGGCCACGATTTTATTGCTGACATCTATTGTTGCGATTGGATGGGCTTATTATGCGGTAATAATAAGATCACCTTTCTCAGAGTCTATGAAAAATATCACTCTTTCCTCCGCACTCATACTAATAATGATCCTTTGCGCGGAATGTTTTTTCCTTCACTTTGACAAATCAGAAGGTGTGGGGATACAATGGAGCTATAAACTGTGGGACAAGAAATTTTTGAATCACCGAACTTACTTTCACTACATCAATTCAAAAGGGGAAAATGAATCTGCTAGTTTCAGAGAGCCAGTTTCAGCCACTCAAAAGAAAAAGAACC
>PLSN01000402.1 GCA_003165135.1 Bacteroidota bacterium | reverse complement strand
TATGTGCCCGTTCAGCACTGCGTCTAGCTTATAGCCTGCCAGATGGTCATCGAGGGCCACAGTGCCATAAGCAGACGAGTACTGCGGATGATGAAAGAAGGCAAGATGAAAGGGCTCAGTAGCTGCATTGGACTTCGTTTTCAGATCGGTGAGCACACCAGTATTGATTGTAGCTTTTACTATTCCCGGTCCGCTATTGATACTGTAGAAATGTATCGGGCCATAGCTGAAGTCATAGTTCTCCGCTTGATGCAGAAAAGGGAAAAGCCTGAAATATTCATCTATTACTTTCAGTCTCTCTGTGACTGACTGGTCATGATTTCCGAGGCAAGGGAAGAAGCGATTGCGCTTCAGGTCAGGATTGATATATGATGCGTAATACTTGCTGATATTTGTATCGATGCTTTTGCCATTTTTGTCTTCATAGTCATTGTCGCCGGTGGTGATGATGAAAAGAGGCTTCCATCCCAGCACCATATCTGCTACGAGCTGCTCTCCGTGTGAATCATCACCATAGTCGCCTATCACCGCGTAAGTGAATGAGTCCGCATCAGTCTTAGCGAGATTGCCGAGGGAGTAGATCGATGTGGAGTTTTGGCATTTTGCGCTCAGCATGATCATCATGAGGCAAAACAGAGAAGCATATTTCATTTTGAGGAATTTTATCCGGTGATGTAAATTATCTTTTTTCCAAATAAAATGCAAAGCAATACAAGCATACATTTTATTACGTAAATTACATGAAATAAATTTGCCACGTGTTATCATGGTTTTATTTCCTCACTAAAAATATTCACTATGGCTTCTGTATTTTCAAAAATAAAACAGGCATATCAGCTATTTAAACATATCGATATTGAAAAATTCGAACATCTGGCATCCAAGGTCGATCTCGGCGCGGTGATGGAAAACGTCAGTCATATGGATGATGTGCAGCTGGCCGGCCTGATGAAAATGCTCGGCAAAGGTAGTCATAAAGATAAGCCATTGCCTCCCATAGAGGGCGACTTCTATCATCTCGGCCATGCGCTCACACCCGAGGAGCGGACACTTCAGCTCAAAGTGCGCGAGGTCATGGAGACTGAGATCAAACCGCTTATTAATGAATACTGGCTGAAGGCGGAGTTTCCTTTTGAGATCATCCCTATGCTCGCTAAGCTTAATATCTGTGGTGGGACGTATCAGGGGTATGGGTGTCCGGGCCTGTCGCATACCGTGGAGGGAATGATAGCGATGGAGATAGCGCGGGTGGATACTTCGGTGTGTACATTCTTTGGTGTGCAGAGCGGACTGGCGATGGGTTCTATCTATCTGCTCGGCTCCGAGGCCCAGAAACAGGAGTGGCTGCCCGCCATGCAGCAGATGACCAAGATCGGAGCATTCGGTCTCACCGAGCCTGAGGTCGGCTCAGCTGTAGCAGCGGGACTCACCATGCAGGCTAAGCGAAACGGCGATACATGGGTACTGAATGGGCAGAAGAAATGGATCGGCAATTCGACTTTCGCGGATGTGATCATTATTTGGGCGAAGGATGTGGGTGACGGGCAGGTGAAAGGTTTCCTGGTGCGTAAAGGCTCGCCCGGACTTGCTGTAAAAAAAATAGAAGACAAGATGGCGCTTCGCATCGTACAGAATGGGATCATCACACTCACTAATTGTGAAGTAGTCGAGTCTGACCGACTCGCTAATGCCAACTCATATAAAGATACTGCGAGCGTACTACGAATGACGCGGGCTGGGGTGGCCTGGCAGGCGGTGGGCTGTGCGCGCGGGGCTTATGAGAGTGCATTGAAGTACACAAGAGAGCGGAAACAATTTGGCAGGCCTATAGCTTCGTTTCAACTCATACAAAACCATCTAGTAGAGATGCTGACCAATCTAACTGCTATGCAGACGATGGTATTCCGACTATCCCAGCTGCAACAGGAAGGCAAGATAACAGATGAGCATGCTTCTCTCGCAAAAGTATTTTGCAGTCTCCGCACCCGTGATATAGTGAGTAAAGCTCGTGAGGTCATGGGAGGCAATGGGATTCTGCTCGAGCATGATGTGGCAAGGTTCGTGGCAGACGCAGAAGCTATCTACTCATACGAAGGCACCAAAGAGATCAATACGCTCATCGTAGGCCGTGCCATCACCGGCTCGAGTGCTTTTGTGTAAAAAAAACCGCCTTGCAGACGGGCTGCAAAGCGGCTGAAACCAACCTTTAAAATTGAGAAAAGAAAATCTTATTTGAGGTTGTTGGTCAGGCTACCAACAACGGTGGCACGTCCCCCGACACTCGTCCCCCGTCCCTTGTATTTACTGAACGTTATCTTTCTTGACCAGCAGATCAAAGAACTGGTCCAGCTGAGGCAATATGATGATACGTGTCCTGCGGTTGAGTGCGCGACCTTTAGAGTCTGAGTTTTCTGCTACAGGCAGGTACTCGCTCCGGCCTGCTGCTGACATACGGCTCGGCTTGATGTGGTATTGGTCCTGAAGGATCCTCACGACGGATTTAGCCCTTTTGACACTGAGGTCCCAGTTGTCATCCAGTCCTTCGGTATGTATTGGCACATTATCTGTATGGCCTTCTACCATAAACTCTATCTCAGGATGTGCGTCGAGTACTTTAGCTACCTTGCCGAGTACCTTTCTGGCCTGCTCAGTCACTGTATATCTGCCACTGTTAAAGAGCATCTTGTCTGATATATCGATATACACCACACCTTTCTCTACCTTGATATTGATGTCTTTGTCATTTAGGTTGCCCACTGCGCTTTTCAGGTTATTGACCAGCGCCATATTGAGAGAGTCCTTACGTGCGAGTGCTGATTGCAGCCCGTTTATATAATTGTCTTTGGCTCCGATCACATCGAGTGATTTCTTTACGCTCTCTGCTTGTTTGGCAGACATCACAGATACATCCTGCAGCGTGTTTAGTATTTGTGTATTGTCTTTACTCGCACCGGCGAGGCGCTTATTTAGGTCATCGATGATAGATTGCAGTGAGGCCACCTTGGCATTTAGTTTGTCATTGTCGGCTTTTGTAGATGCCAGTTGGTCCTGACAGTTTTTCACATCTACATGGAGTTTCTGGTTTTCTTCTCCTAGTTTGGCTGATTTCTTAGTAGCGGCACACGATGATAGCATTGCTATGACTATGATGACCACTCCTGTTTTTAATGTATTCATATTTGGTGATGTTTAATTATAAAATAATGTACTTTTC
>PLSN01000341.1 GCA_003165135.1 Bacteroidota bacterium | reverse complement strand
AATAATCGCCAAAGCTCCAGTTGCCCAGCATCTCAAACAATGTGTGGTGATAGGTGTCCACTCCGACTTCTTCGAGGTCATCATGTTTACCTGATACTCGCAGGCATTTCTGCGTATCTGCTATCCTTTTTGCAGGTGGCACCTGATTGCCGAGGAAAAAATCCTTGAATGGCGCCATGCCTGAGTTGATGAACATCAGTGTAGGGTCATTCTTTACTACTATAGGCGCCGAGGGCACTATCTTGTGTCCCTTACTTGCAAAAAAGTCTAAAAAGGCCTTTCGGATCTGACTGGAGGTCATCATTGCTAGTATCTCCCGATTTTTTTTGTTAAGATTGTTACCCCGTTTTATTTTGGGACAGTAAAAATATAAGAAATGGGGATGATTTTTAATGAAAGCGTCATTGCTGTATTATCTATCGTCTCATATCTCATATCTAAAGTCTATTTATTATGGCAAAACAAACTGACAAATACATATTCAATGCCCATACACTAAAGTATGAGAAGGCGGTAGTAGGTTGGGGCAGGAGGCTCCTGAATGTCTTTATGTTTGTTTGCGCCTCCCTTGTCTTTTCATTGGTCATTTCGACTATCGTCTACAATTTCTTTGATTCTCCAAAGGAAAAGATACTCCGCAGCGAGCTAAACGGCATGAAAGACCAATATGATGTGCTGGACAAAGAAGTGACCCGCCTCGATGCTGTGCTCGACGGCCTGCAATACCGGGATGGCAATATATACAGGGTACTCTTTGAGAGTGATCCGATACCCGCCAGTGTATGGGAGGCGGGCTCGGGAGGTGTCAATAAATACAAAAACCTCGAAAAATATGACAATGGTGAGCTGATGATCGACATATCCAAAAAAGTCGATAAGCTTAAAAAGCAGATGGCCATTCAGTCGGAGTCATATGACGAAATAGCCAACCTGATCAAGGGCAAAGAGGTGATGATCGCATCTCTGCCGGAGATCCAGCCCATAAAAAACAAAGACCTGGAGCATATCGCATCGGGTTTCGGTATGCGGATAGATCCGATATATAAGGTACAGAAATTCCATGCGGGACTTGATTTCGCAGCGCCTGCCGGCACGGAGATATACGCTACGGGCGATGGAGTGGTAGAATTAGTGGGTTTCGATTATGGCGGCTATGGCAATGAAGTGGTCGTCAACCATGGATATGGCTACAAGACCCGGTACGGGCATATGTCGCGCACCAAAGCTACCGTGGGCCAGAAGGTGAAACGCGGCGAGGTGATAGGATACGTAGGCAGTACGGGCAAATCTACAGGCACCCACCTCCACTATGAGGTGATCAAGGGCGGAGTGCCGGTCAATCCGATCTATTACTTCTTTAATGATGTCACCGTAGACATGTATGCCAAGATGGTCGAGCGCTCTCAAAACAGCGGCCAATCGCTGGATTAATTTCGGATATCGGAGTTTTGATCTCGGTAGATAACTCAAGATGACAGCTCGGATCAATTTTTTTATATTTGGTCGTCAGTATTGTATTGGTCTTATTACCTAATACTTATTACTTAATACCCCTGTTTTGGCTTACAAGGAAAAAGAAATCGAAAANNGAAAAACTCTACTACACCATCGGTGAGGTGAGCGATATGCTGGGGCTCAATGCCTCGCAGATACGCTATTGGGAGGTGGAGTTTGATAAACTCAAACCCCGGAAAGACCGCAGCGGAAACCGTATCTACACCAAAGATGACATCGAGGTCATCAAGCTCATACATCATCTGGTCAAGGAAAAAGGCTTCACGATAGAAGGCGCACGTACCAAACTCAAAAATGGCTCCGATGAAACCATCAAAAAAATGAAGATCCACGACACGCTGAAAAATTTGCGCGACTTTCTCGAAGAGCTGAAGGAATCTTTGTAATATAAACTGGTAGAAATTTCACCTCCCCAGATATAGGGCAAATTGTACTTCTGCGCTGACCTCACCCCCTGTCCTTCTTGGCTATCGCCAAGAGAACTACCCCCTNNTTGCGGCAAGCAAATTTGTTGGGGGTGAGGTGACATTGTGCATTTTATCTTTTACGCACCCCGCCACTCGTCCTCGTCCCTTTTTTGTCGTATCTTTATGGTAGAAATATGTTGAGGTTTAGTATCATATTATTGGCATCTGCTCTGTATTCCGGTGCAGAGGCGCAGGCTATGGCCTCAATGGCAAGGGATAGTGCGAGGCGATCTAAAGTTGATACGACTATCACATTGCGCGAGGTCGAAAACTACGTATTTAAAAACCCAAAAGACGGCAGGGAATATGCCAATGACCTCTATAATATCAGGGTCGTACTGCCCTATCTCAGAATCATAAGACATGTATATGCCGAGGTGCAGGACCAAAAACAGACTGATACAAAAAAGCAATACAGGCACTATCGCAAAGATCTCGAAAAAGAAATGCGGGACCAATTTGAAAAGCAGGTCAAGGACCTGACCATCTCACAAGGCAAGGTGCTATTTAAACTACTCGGCCGTGAGACGAAACANNTGTAAGAATGGTTTCTCGGCATGGACCTATCAGATAGTAGCCAAGCACTATACCTATGATCTGAAGGAAGACTATGATCCGCATAGGGAGTGGATACTTGAAATGGCAATACAGTATCTGGGCCCTGAGTACAACCCAAATTAAACATGAACACGAAAACAGCATTGATGCACCAAATGAAAAGGATAACTATCATTGCGATTATTTTTTTACTATCAAGAGCAGCATTATGCCAGTCTACTACTTTCAGTAAAGTTTTTGGCAATGATAGTTCTTTAGGGTACGGTGGCGTATCTATCACAAGCTATAATGATAGCATATATTTCAGCATGTTTGATCAGGATCTGTCAGTGAGCTACCAAGCTACAACATTTATCAAGACTGATCCAAATGGTAACCTGAGTATTTCGTCAAGGCTTTTCAAACCAGATTTTTATTTTGATGGTGGTTTATTGAGAATGACGAAAAATGAAAATCTAATAAGTGGGG
>PLSN01000181.1 GCA_003165135.1 Bacteroidota bacterium | reverse complement strand
CTACAACATTTATCAAGACTGATCCAAATGGTAACCTGAGTATTTCGTCAAGGCTTTTCAAACCAGATTTTTATTTTGATGGTGGTTTATTGAGAATGACGAAAAATGAAAATCTAATAAGTGGGGGTGGCTCGGGCTCATTAGTTGTTCAAGCCGATATGGGTACCTTTTATAAATTTAACAAATATACACTTGATACATTTTTTTTAAATTATTATAGTCATGGAAATATATCTGTCTTTTATGGTTTCTGTGAATTGAGCGATGGTAATCTTCTCTTTTGTGGAGAAGCAGGCGATAATTCTATTCAGGGACGAGCGGCTGCGTGGATGGTTAAGACAGACACAATGGGTAATGAGATCTGGCAAAAAACAATGGCCTCTGATGATTATAATGGAGCATATACACCATATACATTCAATGGCGGCTTCTATCAACCATGGGGAACAGCTCATCGGAATACTGCAAGTGGCAATCCCGCCGATTCTGCAATATTTGTGGATAAATATGATAATAATGGGAACCTTATATGGAGAGATACCTTTGGGACAATAGGTTATGATAATGCTCAGGGGCCTTTTACAGGCATAAAAGAAGGTGGTGGTGTGATCACGCTAAATATATTAGATATGACAGGCTCTCAATCTGGACCTACAGTAATTTATAAGTTTGATACCAACGGTGCTATCGTTTGGCAAAAATATTTCCAAAGGTCTCCGATGGGTCTTCTAATGAACAGCATGACTGAAACAGAATCTGGTGATATAGTAATCTGTGGAGAAGGATATGGCAAAATCCGGAATACTGATACAATATTTCATGACGGTGGGTGTATACTTAAACTCGATAAAAATGGCAATACCATTTTCTATCAGGTATATGATTATGATAGTACATGGCAAGACATACTAAATGATATTACTGAAACAGCAGATGGTGGATATGCCTGTGTAGGTGATGCTTATGAGCATATCGGTAATACTAATTATGAACGTGCATGGCTACTGAAGGTCGATAGCAACGGCTGCCTCAATGGCGACTGCCCCACATTGTATACAGGTATCAAGCCTATAGCTGATCTGATTAACTTCTTTGTCTTCCCCAATCCGGCAACTTCGCAGTTTACAGTGGCATTGGCGGGGCCTAATGATATATATGGGTACAGCGATTTGCACTTTACACTGTTTGACTTAACCGGTCGCTTGGTCATGGATCAACCGCTCAAAGAGCAGACAACAGTGCTTCATCGCAATGACCTGACCAGCGGGATGTATCTCTGGCAGATCGCTGATGATAATAAGACGCTCAGTAATGGGAAGTTGGTACTGAGGTAAGTTATACCAGTGATAAGGTCTAATCTTTTTCGAACATGCTCGTGGCATCAAAGATGATACCCGGCTCACTGATCTCTTTCATACATTTAAAATGTCCCTTAGGACAGGAGTCGCGACCTATCTTTGAGCATGGCCTGCAGGGCAGATCACTCACCTCAAATATTTTATTGACGGCATAGTGATTAAGACCATAGTATGGATACATTCCAAACTGAGGTATTGTATTGCCCCATATGGAGATGATCTTCCGGCGGAATGCCGCCGCTATATGCATTAGGCCTGTATCGTTTGTGATCACGAGTTTAGCCTGCCTTACCAGAGAGGCTGATTGATTGAGGTGATATTGACCGGTAGCGTCATAGAGGTTTGGCCTTTTCTCCAGATGGCGGAGTATTGTTTTAGCATTGCCTCTGTCTTCCTTGCCGCCCAGCAGTATCACAGGCATCTGAGTAGTGCCCAATATATTGGTGATCTTTTCATTCGGGAACTGCTTGGTATTTTCTTTTGCCCCGATCACCCAAGCTACGTAGCCATTCTGAAAACCCTCCGGCAGTGTGGCTATATCGACCTCATCTTTTTCCGGAATGAAATAGTCTAGCCCCTCATTATCATTTGTCACTCCGAGCGCTTTGCAGGTATCCATATATCTGTCCACGATATGTACGTCAGGCAGCCTGTCTATCTTAAAATTGACGAGCAGCCATTTTTCGATATTGAGTTTATTGAAGGAATAGGACTTTTTGCCGAGCTGCATTTTTATAATGAATGTCCTCAGATTATGATGCAGGTCGATGATCAGGTCATAGTTCTCCTGCTTCAACTTGTTCATCATCTTGTCACGCTCATCGCCATAGAGGTGAACCTTGTCGATATATGGATTGTGAGAGACGATGGAGTAGTAGGACTTCTTGGTCAGAAAGTGCACTTCAGCACCCAGTTGTTTCTTCAGGCATCTGACCACAGGTGTGGTTAGCACTATGTCGCCTATGGAGGATAATCGTATGACCAGTATCTTCAATGGTTTGTTTTTATTCTTCCAAATATAGTGATGCCTCATGGACATAAAATGCAGCACCCAGTTTCATTCTATCAATGGTCTCAGGCGGCAGTGTTTTGACGACTTTGCCGGGGCTGCCGAGCACCATCGAGTAGTCCGGCACTACCATATCTTCTGTCACGAGAGCATGAGCGCCTATGATACAGCAGCTGCCTATTTTTGCACGGTTGAGGATAGTAGCACGAATGCCTATCAGGTTGTGGTCCCCGATACTGCATCCATGTATGATCGCTCCGTGGCCGATTATATTTTCCTCGCCGACAGATATCGTCATGCCCGGATCGGTATGAAATATCACACCGTCCTGTATGTTGGTCCTGTTGCCTACGATTATTTTGTCGGCATCCGCGCGCAGTATCGCTCCGTACCAGACAGAGCAATTGTCACCCAAAGTGATGTCACCTATCAGCGTGGCATTAGGTGCTATGAATACGTCTTTGCCGACCTTGACCTTAGATTTAAGTTCTTCTATATATTTACCCATTACATGCGAATATAATATACAATTGATAATAGAGTACTGATTTCATTTTCACACTTTTCTTAATTCTGCTTATTCTCTAATTCTGTAAATTCTGATACGCATTTATTGGATTAGTACATTATTCATTATTAGTTAAATTCGCCATTATTAATATAAATCATCCTTTTGTTTTTCTCCCTCTCCTTGGGAGAGGGTTGGGGGTGAGGTTAAACTGCGATAATGACTACTCAAGACTGGCCTGACAATAAACTTTTCCTGCTGGATGCCTATGCGCTCATCTTTCGGGCATACTATGCACTGATCAGAAATCCTTTGATCAATTCAAAAGGAATGAACGTATCCGCCATCAGCGGTTTCACCAGCACATTGGTAGATCTGATCCAAAAGGAAAAGCCAACTCACCTCGCAGTAGTATTTGATATGGGCAAGACCAATCGCGCTATCGAGCATGATTTCTACAAGGCCAATCGCCAGGAGACACCTGAGGACATCAAAAATTCGGTGCCATATATCATGGACATCATCAAAGGCTTTCATATTCCTATTTTAGGTTTGGAAGGATATGAGGCTGATGACATCATTGGTACTATCGCCAAGCAAAAAGCCAAAGAAGGTCATCTGGTATATATGGTCACGCCAGATAAGGATTTCGCACAGCTTGTCGGGCACAATATTTTCGTCTACAAACCCGGCAGGCAGGGCAGTGATGTAGAGATACTAGGGGTCAAAGAGATCAAGGAACAATGGGAGGTAGAGCACCCCGAGCAGGTCATCGATATACTCGGTATGTGGGGCGACGCGGTGGATAATATCCCCGGTATACCAAGCGTAGGAGAGAAGACCGCTAAGAAACTAATAGCTGAATATGGCAGCATGGAAAATGTCATCGCCAATGCTGATAAAATAAAAGGCAAACTTGGCGAGAACATCAAAAATTTTGCAGAGCAGGGTTTGATCTCAAAGAAGCTCGCTACCATACAGCTTGACGTGCCGATAGAAGTAAGTGACGAAGACCTTCACATCGATGCGCCGGATAAGGAGAAGCTTTCTGAAATATTTGCGAAGCTGGAGTTTCGCAGTCTCGGCAAAAAGATATTGGGAACTGAATATTCTGTCAATGCAGAGTCTAAAGAAGCCTCTTCCAACGGGGATTCGGGAGCAGCACCTACTGACCTTTTTGGAGCAGCGATCCCATCGGCTTCTAAAAAGGTATCTGCCAATGAAGTAACTGAGAATGCATTTGAACATGAACGAATAGTCGAGCATGGAAAAAATATTCATAATGTCCCTCATCATTATCTGAAAGTCGGCGAAGGTTTGGATATCACACTAGATGAGCTGGTGGACAAGCTCAATGCGCACAAAGAATATTGTTTTGATACGGAGACCACATCGCTCGATTACTTTACGCTGGATATAGTAGGCTTGTCTTTTTCGTTTAAAAAAGGGGAAGCATACTATGTACCATGTCCTGCGGATGAGAAAGAGACCAAACAGATTATTCATAAGCTGAAACCTATCCTGGAGGATAAGCATAAACTCAAGATAGGGCAGAATGTGAAATTTGATATGCATGTGCTGCACAAATATGGCGTGGAGGTTTCATTACCTATATATGACACGATGCTCGCACACTATCTAGCAGAGCCTGACCTGAAGCACGGTATGGACTATCTAAGTGAGACATATCTTGGCTATACACCTGTCCATATCGAGGAACTGATAGGCAAGAAAGGCAAGGGACAAGGCACGATGCGTGACGTCGAGCTGGACAAGATATCTGAATACGCGGCTGAGGATGCCGATATCACTTACCAGCTAAGAACTGTCATCGAACCAATGGTAGCTGAACGTGAGCTCGACAGCGTACTCAATGAAATAGAACATCCGCTCGTCCCGGTACTCTCTGATATGGAGTACGAAGGAGTGAAGATCGACGAAGGATTCCTGCGGGACTATTCGAAAGTATTGGAGAAAGACCTGAATAGCCTGCAAACAGAGATACACGACATGGCTGGTATCAAGTTCAACATCGATTCTCCGAAGCAGATGGGTGAAGTATTGTTCAAGCACCTCAATATACCTCAGGATAAAAAGACGGCGACCGGTCAAGCATCTACCAGCGAGGATGTGCTGTCTAAACTGGCAGGAGAGTTTCCAATAGTGGCGCGGATACTCGACTATCGCGAGATCGCTAAGCTTAAATCAACTTATGTCGATTCATTGCCCGAGCTGATCAACCCCCAGACAGGCAGGATACATACCACATTCAACCAAACCATTGCTGCTACGGGTAGGCTCAGTTCTATTAATCCGAATCTTCAGAATATCCCTGTACGTACAGAGCGTGGTAAGCAGATGCGCAAAGCCTTTATTCCGCGTGATAATGAACATATATTGCTTTCTGCGGATTACTCGCAGATAGAGCTGCGTATCGTAGCCGAGATGAGCGGTGACAAAGGCATGACAGAAGCTTTTCAAAATAAACTGGACATCCACACAGCTACAGCAGCGAAGGTTTACAATGTACCTTATGATGAAGTGACCAAAGAGATGCGATACAAAGCCAAGAGTGTCAACTTCGGTATCATATACGGACAGGGAGCATTTGGTCTGGCGGAGAACCTCGGTATATCAAGGTCCGAAGCCAAATCGATCATTGATAACTACTTCATTCAGTTTCCCGGTATCAAGGAATACATGAATTACAATATCGATTTCGCCAGAAAGAACGGCTATGTCAAGACCATGATGGGACGCAGGCGCTATCTCAAAGATATAAACTCAAAGAATTTTACAGTGCGTGGTTTTGCGGAGCGAAATGCTATCAATGCGCCTGTGCAGGGATCAGCAGCTGATATGATCAAGATAGCCATGATAGGCATACACGATGAATTTAAAAAGCACAAGTTCAAAAGTAAGATGACCCTGCAGGTGCATGATGAGTTGGTCTTTGATGCATTTATAGACGAGGTCGATAAGATCAAACCCATCATCACCGAAAAGATGGTGCATGCTATCAAAACCAAAGTACCCATTGAGATAGGTATCGGAACCGGCAAGAACTGGCTGGACGCACATTAAAGTACTTGAAAATCCCGGGAAGATAATTTTGACCATTAGCCTGATATTGCCTGTATATAATCCCGCCGAAGACTGGGCTGATATGGTATTGGCTAAAAGTAAAGAACTCAAAGCGCTCTATCCTGACATAGATTTTGAGACCATCGTGGTGAATGATGGGTCTATCAATGCAAATTATAGCAATGGAAAAAGTAGGATCCGATCTGCATCGGTAAAACTGATTGAATATTCACCCAATAAAGGGAAAGGAGAAGCATTAAGGTCAGGGGTCAAGGCTTCTTCAGGTAATTTTATTATATACACGGACATTGATTTTCCATATACCATAGATAGTGTGTCAGGGATCATCAGAGCACTCCGTGACGAAAAGAAAAATGTCGTAATCGGCGTCAAAGACCAGTCCTATTACGATCACGTTCCACCTCTCAGGCGTTTTATATCAAAGATATTCCGGTTTTTTGTAAGGCTGTTCCTTCGTATACCTACGGACGATACACAGTGTGGTTTGAAAGGCTTTGATCAGAAAGGGAAGGCTGTTTTTCTCAGGACTACTATTGACCGTTATCTTTTTGATTTGGAATTTATATTTCTGGCCTCGCGAGATAGCAGTATAAGCATCAAAACTCAGGTAATAAAACTACGGGACGATGTCCAATTCCGGAAAATGAACTTTGGTATTATTAGAAATGAGGCCTGGAATTTTCTGAAGATCCTGATACGATCTTATACCGGTTGATCTAATTACTTGGTGAACAAATTATACTTCAGAATACAGAATATAGCCCTGAATCCATCTCTCCAACCTATTTTCTTGCCTTCTTCGTAGGTGCGGCCGTGGTAACTGATGGGCACTTCGTAGATGCNNTTGCCTTCTTCGTAGGTGCGGCCGTAATACGAGATACCTACCTCATATATCCTTACCTTGGGGAAGCGAGACATTTTGGCGGTCACCTCGGGCTCGAAACCAAAGCGTTTTTCCTTCAGTTCAATGGACTTTATTATATCAGACTTGAATAGTTTATAGCATGTTTCCATATCCGACAGGTTCAGATTGGTAAACATATTGGATAGGAAGGTGAGCAGATTATTTCCTATGGTATGCCAGAAGAATAATATCCTGTGCGGCCTGCCGCCGGCGAAGCGGGAGCCATAGACGACGTCAGCGAACCCATCAAGGACAGGTTTCAGCAAAATGTTAAACTCATTTGGGTCGTACTCCAGGTCAGCGTCCTGTATCACCAGGTACTCACCGCTCGCCTCGCGGATACCGGTGTGAAGGGCCGCGCCTTTGCCTTGGTTTACCTCATGTTTGCGGTATTGGATATTCAGTTCGGGATTTGCCTTCTNNCAGTCATTGACGATGATGACCTCTTTTTCTACGCCTCCTATCAGCTGCACAGCTTTCACTTTATCCAGGATAAAGTGGATAGTTCTTCCCTCATTGTAGGCCGGAATGATGATCGATAGTTTCATTGACTATATTTTGATTAGGATTGGCGGGCAAAAATAAGTTTTATGTCGGATTAAACCATTATTTTTGGTCAGTTCATGAAATACTCCTCCAAATTAATAACTGATGCGGTGGCCGAGTTCCAGAAACTACCCGGTATTGGGGAGAAAACTGCGCTTAGGCTGGTTTTGCATCTCCTCAAGCAGGATAAGCAGAAAGTGACACATTTCAGCGATGTGGTATCGCGTATGCGCAGCGACATCAAGTTTTGTATCAATTGCAATAATATCTCTGACCATGAGACCTGCGATATATGCAGCAACCCCATGCGAGACCATTCGCTGGTATGTATAGTAGAGAGCATCCGAGAAGTGATAGCCATCGAAAACACCAATATTTACCGAGGCACCTACCATATACTGGGTGGGGTCATATCGCCTATAGATGGCGTG
>PLSN01000079.1 GCA_003165135.1 Bacteroidota bacterium | reverse complement strand
AAATAAATGGGCAATAATAGATAGGGAGATGGTCCTGCTGATGGAAAGAGGCTGAGAAACCTGAATCAGTGTAAAGTATGACAGATTATTCTTTTAGAATTATAAACTCTACTCGCCGATTGATCGCGCGGTCTTCATCCGTGATATTTGGGGTGAGCGGATAGTTAGATCCATAGCCATCAAAACTCAACCTCTCTTCATTGATGCCTTTTTCTATCAGGTACTGATAGATGCTTTTGGCGCGGGACTTAGACAGGGCTACATTTGCATGATAGTTGCCCATATTGTCGGTATGGCCGTTTATTCTGATGACCAGTGAGGGAAACTCATTGAGGACCTCGACCAGATCGTCCAGCTCTGGCCGTGATTTTTCGGCAAAATCATAGCTGCCGGTATTGAAATAAATTTTGGTCAGGGTATACCTGGTGCCCTTTTTCATAGGGTTTTCAAAAGGTTTGTTGCGCACCTTCAGGATAGCGAGCTCTTTGAGCAGCTGATCAAAACTTTCAAATCTTAGCCTTAGCCGGGCTATCTCTCTGCTGAGCTGGTTTATCCTGCTCATCAGGCTGTCTTTGCCGGATAGTACCTGCTGTACCTTGTACATCGAGTCCAGATAGGAGTCATAGTCTATCAGGGTGCCGATATTGACATCGAGCGCTCTCTCTCTGAGATCGATCTCCTGTAGTTTGTGGTATATAGTGATCGAATCTAAAGGGTGTGGCTCGATATCAGAGGTCGAGTGAAATATTACGATGCTCTGGGTCACGATACCTTTGTACACCAGCTGACATACGTATTTGCCTCTGGCGATGTCTGAAAGGATGATTGTAGTGCTTTGTATCCCCTTCAGATCGCTTAAATCTATTGACTTGACTACGGTATTATCTTTATTGAGCAGTCTCAGTTCGGCCTTAGGGTCCGAATCGGGCAGATACATCCTGACCAGGCAGTGGTCATCTGCAGGATTGGGTGTGGCCGGGAAAAGTATAGCATTCTGATTATTCTGGCTATAACCCGCTATACCAAAACCAAATATCAATATCAAAATACAAGCCCAGCCTTTCATTTCTTTGTCATTAATACAGACCCTGTCTGAGTCCTTCACAAAGTAATAAACATTTCTTTAAATTTTAATAATCCCTTCATTTAGGAAGTAACATATTTGATGACTGGTATAAATATATAGATACTATATTAAACTTTGGCATACATAAATTATACCTTGCCCCAATGCATGTCGCACAAAATTTGAAAGACCATAGTGTTGATATTTTTATACACAAATACAGGTTATAGGACGCGCTTCTATATATTAGCAGTGAAAAACAGGTTTTAAAGCAATAGAATGCCCTTGATCAAAACACTGATAGTCGATGATAACCCCATGGCCCGCCTGGCCCTGAAGCACCTCGTCTCTAAGGTAGACTATCTGTCACTGGCCGGGGAATGTACCAATCCGATCGATGCGATAAATTTCCTCAACAAAGAAAAGGTAGACCTGATCCTGCTGGATGTGGAAATGCCCGAGATGACCGGTCTGGAATTTATCAAACAGGCCAATATTTCCTCTATGGTCATTCTGACCACTGCTAAACCCGATTATGCATTGGAAGCTTTCGAATACAAGGTAATAGACTATCTCATCAAACCTATTGCGCTGACACGGTTTATCAAATCAATAGAGAGGGCCAAAGAATTGTTTGAAGGAAACATGCTATCCACCGGACAGGAAGATTATTTCTTTTTCAGAAGCGATGGTATGTGGGTCAAGATCACCTTTGACGAGATCCTCTATGTCCAGGCACTCGGCGACTATGCCAGTATATATACCCTAAACAATAAGTATACGATACATGTGACCATGAAAGCCCTCGACGAACGGCTGCCTGCTGACAGATTTCAGAGGGTGCACAGGTCGTATATAGTGGCTATATCAAAGATACAGTCTGTCGGAGAGAGCGTAGTATCTGTAGGTGACAAAAAATTACCCCTCGCTGATTCCTTCAAAACACTGCTACTGGAGAAACTCAACCTTTTCAATTAGTTATAGACGACATTTTATCCCAATCTAAGATATCAGCCCATTCATCGAAATCCCCTGACCAGCCATCGAATATTCCAAACACTGACATTTGCCATTCGTAACTTTGTTATACTAAATACAATGTTATGATACAGATTAAACGCCACCGGAAAGAGGATTACAGTGCGATAAGAAACCAACTGAGTCAAGAACAATCCAATGTTGTTTTTATGATGATCTGCTCAGTGCTGGTATTGGTAGCAATGGGCCTTATATACATCACTCTATGTCACCTTGTGGTCTAAGCCCTCCAAAAAGGACAGAACGCACTTACAATCCAAAAAATTAGAAAACGTAGACTATGGAAAAGCGATATCACTTAATCATTGAGCAGGCTAGACCTGACCATTCGCATCTGAACCCGGCAGTGATGATAACACTGGTAGACACCCTCGATTTCAACCCTGTTTTTGAGATCAGGACATTACCAAACTACCAGCATAACATCGAAAGCCTGGTTCGGATGAGATACAAAGATGATGTG
>PLSN01000093.1 GCA_003165135.1 Bacteroidota bacterium | reverse complement strand
CGGCAGCTATATCAAAAGCTACAATACACTCCAGCTCATCGACACCGCCTATACACCCCATCGAAGTATATACTTCACCATCACGACACTCACTGACCAGCTGCTGGTACTGCAGAAAACCGATACCATCTCTACCATCCCCCTGATGACTGTGCAGTATATATATACATTGTCGCCAGTGTAGGAAATTTGTCTTGCCAAAAAATACAAGTACCTTAGGGATATGAAAACATACATCAAGCAAATCATCCTTCTGCTTTCCACCGCGCTCATGATATGGATAGGCGGCTGTAAAAAGGAAACTCTGCTGGGGACATATTATTGCGCTAAGCATAATATTAATTTCGGTCCTCCCAATAGTGCATCTAATTCAGACACAATCATTGGTTATGCCACTATAAGTGTATATCAATCAGGAGCTCAGGTCATCATAAATAATGAAACACTGGATCAGACCTATAATATGAATGGAACTGTGGTATATACAAATCCTACCCCTGGAGCTAACACCCAAGGATTTTATTACGACAATGCAGTTTTTGTAAATTCTTTCGACAGCATAGTATATTCATATAATTACGCTAAGGTAGGAGTCGTCGCCAGCGGGACCAATTCTTCGTATCAAGGTCACAGGACCAACTGACCATCTCTACCAGCCCCATGATGACCGTGCAGTATATATACTTTATCACCCGCATAGGCATGCAAAATAGCGTATCATTATTATTTTATGATTTTTTTTTATATAATTGATGTACAATAGATATCAATGAAAACAAAAATAAAGACCGTACTGCTGCTTATCTCGCTACTGTCATGCATCATCTATATCAGCAGCTGCAAGAAGTCTGCCGCCGCTACAGCTGCGTCGATAGTCGGTGCGTGGACGCAAAGCTCCACCACCACCAGGCTTTATGCCAATAATATACTGACCTATGATTCGACTGTACCCTATACAGGCACTCCGAATGCTATCACATTCAATTCAAACGGTTTCTATACGGAGCTGACACACTCCTCCTACAGCGGCAGTGCTTATACATTCGCAGGCAATGTATTGTCCATATTTGATACCATAGGGCAGGCCGATATCTGGCAAAAACTATATGTCTCCACCCTGACAGAAAACACTCTGTCCCTTCAGGACACCATCTTTGCCAGCTCAGATACCGTCGGGCTATACATCAGTAACTTCACCCGATAAAAAAACATGATCACATGACAAACCACTGCACAATAAAAACATATATGCTACTGCTCCTGTCAGGTATCATCTACCTGAGCGGATGCAGCAAGACCGCATCATCTCCTGCTCCTGTTTCGATAGTCGGTACATGGACGATCACCGGTGCGAGACAGCAGCTCCTGGCCAATAATGTATCGATCAGGGACACGACCATCTCTATCCCAGGCGGAGAAGGTGTTTTTTCATTTACGACAAACGGTTACTATACTTTTCTCACCCCGGGCCACAGCCAGACCGGAGGCTACCTGATCAACGCGAACACACTGTCCTTATTTGATACCACAGTGCATCCACCTACATGGGACCAATTTACCATCAGCACCCTGACACAGAATAATATGACCCTCTCGGCCAGCTACTCCTCCGGTGTCGACACGACCACCATAAACAGTGACATCCTGACCAGATGATCGCTGTTGATATTTCGGGCCCATCGTTGCCCTAATATTAAGCCTTTGAAGAGTATATGCGGATATTATCCGAATTTTTATACTTTTGGATGACAGGCACTTGGCAGTGAAAAACTGAAACGTTTCACATACCTGCCGGAAGCCAAATCTTTTTTCAGACCCGATCAGAGGCCATATCATCATGAAAGTTGTCTTTTCTCTTCTCAGAGTCAAAGAATGGGTCAAGAACCTGTTTATCTTTCTGCCTACTTTTTTCTCTTTCCAGCTGCATCTGTTCTATACGGACATGAACCTCTACCTGATCTTCATGTATATGAGTTTCGCGGCGAGCAGCATCTATATCTACAATGACTACCGCGATGTCGAAAAAGACAGAAACCATCACACCAAAAAACACAGGCCCATAGCCGCAGGCAAGGTGAGTCCGTCACTGGCACTCGGCGTCTCACTCATACTCGCTGTCATCGCGATAGCGGGTGCGTTCAGCATACGGGCAGTGGCGGGCTGGCTGATCGTGCTGTACATAGTCCAGAATATACTCTACAGCTATAAGCTCAAAGACATAGCGATCGTCGATATCACCATCATCTCGATAGGATTTCTGATACGGATATTTCTCGGAGGTGTGGTGACGGGTATCGTGATATCGAAATGGCTCGTGCTGATGGTGTTTCTGATGTCGCTGGTACTCGCCCTGGGCAAGAGGCGCGACGACCTGCTGCTGATGGAGTCAGGCGGCGGCAGCGGCTCACTCAGAAATTCTCTATCGGGCTACAATGTCGAGTTTATCAATAATTCTATCATACTCCTGTCGGTCATCACACTGATGTCCTACCTCCTCTATACAGTATCGCCTGATGTGATTAGCAGGGTCCACTCAGATCTGCTCTACCTGACCGTCATACCTGTACTGGTGGGCTTCCTCAGATACCTGCAGCTGGTATTGGTATTCAAAAACTCCGGCTCACCTACGCAGATACTGCTCAAGGACCTCTTTATCCAGATCACTGTGGTAGCATGGATAGCGATATACTGTATCATCGTTTATATTTTCAAATAGCAAGCCCTCTTGAAAAAAAAGATCGCCTTTTTTGATTTTGACGGTACCCTGATACAGGGGGATTCATTATACATCCTGCTTCGTGCCAATCATTCCCTGCCTGCTCTCGTATGGGCTGTGCTGAGCCATTCACATCTCGTGGTGATGGTAGTGCTCGGTATGTATGACAAAGAAAAACTCAAGGAAAAACTCTTCGGTGCACTATACCGCGGCACGAGCTATACCGACTTCATACAGCACTGCATGAGCATCCAGCCACTATTGGTATCATCAGAAAATAAAGAACTGACCGCAGCACTCCAAAAGCGAATAACAGATGGCTATGAAGTCGCAATAGTCACCGCATCAATGTCGGAATGGGTGAAGCCCTGGACCGGGAAATATGGCAACATCCCGGTCATCTCGACTGTGCCTGAGGTGATAGACGGAATACTCACGGGACGCTTCGCATCAAAGAATTGCAATGGAATTGAGAAAAAAAACCGAATATTGTCAGCATATGACCTGTCAGGATACGGCGATGTGGCCGCTTATGGCAATTCAAAAGGAGACTACGACATGTTTAGCCTCGCGACAGAAGCATACATGATAAATAAAGGCAGTACCGAACGATTTAAAAAATAAAAACACTCTCAGCTTATGCTACAGAAACTACTCGAATCAAAGCGGCTGTATACAGTCCTCCTCATCCTGAATGCAGTAGTGATATTGGCGCTGTTTATGCTCACGCGGCATGAGACAGGCCCTGACGCCGCTACCTATCTGGGGCTGGTAGACGGGATCATGCATGGCCGGTATTCATTCTGGTGGTTTCTGCCGGTATATCAGCCCGACACCCTCCGCAATCCCGGATTCCCGGTTTTCCTTACTATCGTGAGGCTATTCACGCAGTCACTGATGGCTGTCAGGATCATTCAGCTCTGCCTTTATTTTACCGCCATCTATTTTATCCTCCGTATCACAGACCACTATACCAAAAGGCAACTGACCAAAAACATTCTGCTCATATTTCTGCTGCTCAGCATCAATGTCAGTGTATATGTCACGCTTATCTACCCTGAGATGCTGGCGCTCTTTCTGCTCGTCAGTTCTCTGTATGCCGAGCTGATACTCGATGACCGCAGGTGGTACAAATACCTCATACTAGGATTGATCTACGGATGCCTCTTTGAGATCAGGCCGGCGCTGCTCTTTGTCCCTTTTATCAAACTGGCCTATGACTGGATATATCGTAAGCAGCACCCTATCTATCCGGCATATAAACTACTCACTCTCGCGATCATGTTTCTCATCATGCTCCCATATGGCTATTGGAATAAAAAGAATCATGGTGTTTTCTCCGTCACCTCGCTCGAAGGCGGTGGTGGCCTGATGCACTCCGGCCAGTGGTCGTATAAGGTGCCAAACTATACTGAGCACCGCTACTGGGTCGTGATGCTGCCAGATGAACTCGTAAGTGAGAAAGACACCAATAAAGTAAAAGAGAATATCATAGCATATAACAAAGAGTGGGACTACGTAGATTCTGTCTGCCGTCCATACCTGACCGTCGGCGACTCTATCATGCTGGCAAGCCGTACCGGACAATATGTAGATCAGTGGCCGACCTATAGTACTAAATACACCGTGACGCGAGAGAAGCTGCTCAAGCAACTCACCATCAAACACTACCTGTCAGAACCGCTCTATACGATCAAGGTAAGGACATATACATTCTTCAGGCTGTGGTACAGCGGA
>PLSN01000410.1 GCA_003165135.1 Bacteroidota bacterium | reverse complement strand
TTATCGAGAGTGCCGAACTGTCAGTGCCCTGGCCGCTGGTGTTGAGCATCATAATGCCCGAACCGATCACAGATACCAAACCATTGTTTACTGTCACCTTTACTGTCTCCGAGCCGCCACCACCGGTGGAGCTATAGGCGATCATATTGCCGCCATCTATGGTCAGGCCGACGGACACCTGAGTAGAGTCCTGAGGTGGATATACCACGACCGTATAGGTCCCGCCCTTTGCGGGCAGGGTCTGATGAAACTGACAAGTGATCGTACCGTAGTTGTATTCATTGTTATTGTTCGCATTTGAAGCATTGAGCTGGCCAAAAGCACCTGAGCAACTCGCCGCATCAAAAGCATTACCCTGAAATGTCCAGAATCCCGCCGCACCGGGCCCGCCTTTGTTGCAGGAGGTAGATATAAGGAGACAAACGGAGATGACGATAAAAAGCCCTTTTCTCATTCTTTAAAAATGTTTGGGCAAAAGTAATTTAAAACCACATATCCGTTACGTTAAAAATATCATTGGGGGATAGGACAGATTATACTCCTACACTGGCCTCACCCCTGTCCTCCTTGGCTATCGCCAGGAGANNAAGCAAATTTGTTGGGGGGTGAGGTACTCACTTTAACATCGCGCTCAGTGTTGCTTTTAATGCATTGCCACGGAGGTTCTTAGCGACCACCTTGCCGTTTTGGTCTATGAGAAAATTGCCCGGTATGCCATTGATACCAAAGTCCTTTACATATTTATCGTCCCATCCCTTGAGATCTGACACCTGCACCCAGTTGAGCTTATCTTTCTGAATGGCCTTTACCCAACTCGCTTTGGTTTGGTCCAGCGACACCGAGTATATCTGCAATCCTTTCTTGTGGTATTTTTTATAAGCCGCTACGACATTGGGGTTTTCCTTGCGGCATGGCCCGCACCACGATGCCCAGAAATCCACCAGTGTCAGTTTCCCTTTCACGGATGACAGAGGCACATCGCGTCCTGATGTATCAGCGAGGGTGATGTCCGGCATCAGTTCGCCCTTGTTCAGGTTGCCTGTGACCCTCTCCAGACGCTTCTTGAAATTTTGTACGGTCCATATATGCTTCAGGGATGTATCAAGTGCATCATAAGCGGCCTGCATCACACTGTGGTCAGAGCGCATGATACGCCAGATAGACCAGGCACTGGGATATGATGAAGGATGTGCGATGATATATGTCGCCACCGAATCTCCTTGCCTTTTATACACCAAATTCAGGATACTGTCTCTCTCCGTCCTGGCATCGGCAGAGAGCTGACTGCTCCATACATACGGATGTACCTTACGCCAGCGATGCCATGCACTGTCGCCCATATATATCCTTGATGTGATCTTCTCGATGGCCTTTGCAGTGTCATTCATCGGGTCATTCCTGATGTCCATCTTATTGAATGTACGAAGTGTGCCGTCCCAGGTCATTGACCTGTTCTCCAGCAGTGCAGACCTCATCAGCGGATAACGCCTACCTGTTTTTCCGGTATAATACAGTACTGTCCCTTTGGTGGTATGATTTTTACTTGTGTGATTTTTGAGCGCCGTGATATGCATATCAGTCGGCTCTGCGAGATGGGCAGAATAAACAAACCGCCCGTGCGATGCCCTGATAGTATCCCCATGATAAAAAGAATTACTGTCCAGAAAATGACTGAACACGACCCGATGGTTGCCAAGGCCACGGATATGTCCGCTGAGTGTACAGGTGCTATCAGATGAACCCGCATGTAACTGAGGAAGACAAAAAACACAAACGATGACGAAAGTAAGGATGTATCTCATAGCTCGGAGTTTATGTAAATAAATATACAAAATTCATAGTATGCCAAATCATCCTCTGTAACGACACATTGGGATAATTAGTATTAAGTGTTGATATTCTGTGGTGGAAAAAGTATTTTGGTACCTTTGTATTTATACATCACACATTTATATGATCGTGGGGCTGACCGGCATTTTAAAAAAAATATTCAACAAGGATAATCCCGCGCCGTCCGCTACCAGTATAGCAGATCCGATGGTCGCCGGATACAATCTGAACAGAGAGTCATCATTGCATCACAGTATATGCATGGCTCCCTCAGTGAATATGCTTTTCGCTATAGATGGCACCGTCAAAGCCTGCTGCCACAACCATGAAAACTCTCTGGGCAGATATCCCGATCAAACCATAAAGGAAATATGGAACAGCCTTGATACACAACATTTCAGACAGCTGCTCGCCCAGTATAAATTTCTATCCGGCTGCAGCACATGTGCCTTTGATTATAGTTCCGGCAATTTTGATCAGATGATGGCTCAAACATTTGACCACCTGCCTCAGCGTCCTGATTATCCCAGTATGATGGAGTTTCTTTATAGCAATACCTGCAATCTGGAATGTGTCATGTGTACGGGAGAGCTATCTTCGTCCATTCGCAAGAATCGCGACAAACTCCCTCCCCTCAGAAGTCCCTATGACGATGCTTTTATCGATCAGCTGGAGGAGTTTATACCACATCTCAGCGAGGTAAGATTCAGCGGCGCCGGCGAGGCCTTTGCTATAGACATTAACTATCCCTTGTGGGAAAAACTGATCACTCAGAACCCTAAATGCATTATCACAGTACAAACAAACGGAACAATACTCAATGCGCGGGTGAGAGATTTTCTGGAACGTGGGAATTTTAATATTGGTGTTTCATTAGACTCGCTGGACAAAGAAACATTCGAATCCATCAGGATAAATGCATCGTATGACCAAGTCATAAAAAATATTGAATATTTCGCTGATTACAGTTTGAAGCGTGGCAAGCACATGACCATTTCAATGTGTGTCATGCGCCAAAACTGGAAGGAATTGCCTGCGTTTGTGCGTTTTTGCAACCGCACAGGAGCATTGATCACCTTTCACAAGGTATGGACTCCCTTGAAATATGCAATATATAATCTGCCTG
>PLSN01000088.1 GCA_003165135.1 Bacteroidota bacterium | reverse complement strand
ATGAGGAAGAATTACAGCACTATTTTATGCATCGTGTCGAGAAATATCTCAATTCAAAAGGCAAGATAGCCATCGGCTGGGGTGAAGTGGTCAAAGGCGGACTGAGTGATAGCATGGTGGTCATGAGTTGGCTGAGTAAAGGTGCAGGTATCAAAGCAGCTAAATATGGTAACGATGTCATTATGGCTCCTCGTGGTTATTGCTATTTTGACTATCCGCAGGAAGGAGATATAGCAAAAGCATTCTGGATGCTGCCTTTGCCTTTAAAAAAAGTTTATTCCTTCAACCCTGTACCCGGAGGCCTATTGCCCAAACAGCAAAAGCACATACTAGGTGGGGAAGCAACGCTATGGACTGAATATGTGGCCACAGAGGCTCAGGCAGAGCATCAGTTGATGCCACGACTGGCTGCATTGGCGGAAGCACTTTGGACATCTCCTTCACGGAAGAATTACAAAGACTTTACTGAAAGGTTGAAAGCTGTTGACTCAAAATAAAGCTCATTTTTCTCAATACGGAAATGTATTTTTACAAGACATAATAAGCTACACATGAAATTACATTACATAGCCACTTTGATCTTTAGCACACTTCTCGGCACCACATTTGCTCAGTCATCTACACCTATTACAGTTAACGTTCCCGCTGACTCCATTACCTTTGCGGTGATAGGTGACTATGGGCAGAATAGCCCAGAAGAAGGCCAGGTGGCTGCTATGATCAAGACATGGAATGTTGATTTTATAATCACAACCGGCGACAATAACTATACCCTCGGTAGCAGAAAGACCATCAAAAAGAATATAGGCAAATATTATGGGGACTACATATACAATCCAGATGCTCCTACCAATGAGCAGTGTCACGGCAAGGCCGCTCAGGACAAGGTAAACCGCTTTTTTCCCAGCCCTGGCAATCATGACAACTATACTGCCGGCATGAAGCCATATCTGCAATACTTCACCCTGCCCGGAGATGAAAAGAACTATGATTTCACATGGGGCCCGATTGAGTTCTTTAGCATAGATACCCGAAAAGATGCTGATATAAAATGCTGCGATGACCCGGAGCCCAAATGGCTACAAAGTGAGTTGGCGAAAAGCAATGCACCATTCAAGATCGTTTATTTCCATCATCCGCCATACTCCACAGGCGAACATGGAAGTGCCACCAGTATGCAGTGGCCGTATGGGAAATGGGGTATTGATGCTGTATTGACAGGACATGAACATTTCTATGAGCGGGTGCAGGACCTGACATCTGAGAAGCCCATCTACATCACGTGTGGCAGCAGAGGCAATACACATCTCTATGGCTGTAATGTGAATCCACTTGATAGCGCTCGCTTCAAGATCAAATGTGACGATCAGCACTTTGGAGCGATGAAAGTCAAAGCCACAGCGCACATGATCGTATTTGAGTATTATATAGCGACGCTACCCGATAAACCAATTGACACATATATCATCAGAAAGTAGCCATCCGGATAGTAGGTCAGAATTGGAAGGCAAATGAAAGCCTAACCCCGCAATTGCCGTATCGAAAGCTAAAGCGTGTACCCCTGGGATCAAGATAGGTAGCCCTCCATACGGCATCTATCCTAAAGAAACTGAAGATATTTTCTATACCCGCATTCATTTCTATGAATGGCTTTTTGTCTGCCACCTGTACTTTTACCAGACCTGTATTAAGCGGATTTGAGGACAGGTCAGCATAATTAGCGGTCTGATTGGCAGCGGTCATATCACCCCACCACATATGTGCACCCCATACTTCTCGTAGTCGTAGTTTCTTGACGCCTGGTATCCGGTCCAATATAAGCCCTTCGAGATGATGCTCAGCCATGACCTGCACATACCTGTCTGCAGCAAATTGATATTGGGAAATAGTATTAAACCGCGGCCATACTGAGAGATATGTTTCCGAAGTATTCGGTGTTTGTAAAAATAAAAAGGGCATTGTGCCGAATATTTTACCTGCCTCAATATCATAGCGGAGTTTCCCAAATATTCCCAAAAAACGAGTGTCCCGTATTGTAGCACATAGCCTTTCATAATTGAACTGGCTGCCAAGGATACTTTTGATTCCGACTGCTACCTGAATAGTAAGAACGGGTAATTTGCTGCCAAAACCATATCTGTAAAAATTACTGTTCACGAACCTCTCATGCCAGGCGAACCGCTGTGTAAGACTGAATTCAGTGACGGTTCCTGAAATTATGTCTGTATTCGGGTTGCTATTATCTGCGGCTGTGTGATAGCTGAAATTGAAATCAGATACGGGTTGTAACCTTTGATTCATGATGCCGACTGCATATGAGTATCCGAATTTAAATTCATGGTAGAATTTCAATTTAAATTCACGCAGTTCCATAAGCTTTAATGGAATGAAGTGCCCGTTTTCTATTCTGCGAAGTCCATAGGTAGTCCAGAAGTCGGGTGAGACATAAAAAGAATTATAATTGCGAGTCGGAGTGATGTCAAACCGGTATGAGGCATCAATACTGATCCTCGGGTCTTTTTTGATCAGCCACAACACATCTGCGCCATATACACCCAAATGGTCCTTTATCCCATAGCCGCCATATGCCCCTATCCGTACTACTTTACTAAAACTGCTATTGGTTCGCATTCCGTATTTGAATCGCCAGCCCTGTATATGATTGAGTGCAATAAAGGAATATAAATTGCCGATAGAGACCGGCCCAACGTCAACGTATCCCAGCAATACTGTTTGGAATGCATTTATGTAATTCTTTGTTACCTTGAGATTAGAAAGAGTATCGATCATGTTGTACACTTTATCTTCATGCAGACCAATAGCAGCGTTTTG
>PLSN01000236.1 GCA_003165135.1 Bacteroidota bacterium | reverse complement strand
CAAATGTCAAAAAAATCAGAGAAGTCAGGAAAAGTACAAGTTTGATTTTCATCTTTTAGAGGTATTTTAAATTAAATTAAATTATCTGTGTGAACATCTATCGCTAAGATGCCCATTTATTTCATTTCTCCAAAAGAATTGTCATGGAAAAGTAAAAAATTAACACATCCACAAAATAAGCCATGTCAGTGACTTTAGCTTACTCAAACCACTTCAGGCCGATGATGCCTACCAATACAAAAACAGTGAAGATCAACTGCTGTGCATTATAGGGTTGCTTAAAATATAGAATATCGATAAATTTAGTAGCTACCAGCGCCAGGCCCATCCATACTGCAAAAGCCGTGCCTGCAGGAATAGTTTTCATTGCTTTGGTGATAGCAAGAACATTACAAAGGCCAAAAACTATATAACCCAGTAAAGGAAGCAGGGCTTTCCACGGTTCGAGTTCGTGAAGCATTGTGGCTGGTTTAATAGCAAAAATTCTTTTCATGTCCAGCACCTTGAGTGTATAGATCCAGCATACTTCCAAACAGGAAGCAAGAAGTAAATACACCCATCCACTCATTCGGTGGCTTGGGGGTTTGGTGATGGGCCAGACATTGTTTCTTTGTCTTTTTTAAAAGGCTTGATGATAGGTTCTTTCCAATTTATATACAAGCGGACTAAAGGTATAGACTCAAATTTTTTGACATCAAACCTGTAAAATGCAAATACATTCTGTGCAAAATACTCACGTGGATAATCATATGGCAGGCCAAATTTCTGTGGCTTCAGAAATTGGTATTTAAATGGCTTTAATCCCGGCAGGAATGCTGTACCGAATATCCAATCCCAAAATGCGAATTTGGTAGAATAGTTGCAAAAGAATACTTCCTGATGGTTAGAGTGGTGCCATTGGTGCATCTCAGGGCCATTGATCACATATTGCAGTTTGCCGGTATGCGCATCTATATTGGAGTGTATCCACATGCCCCATACAGCATCGATGAGCGCCTTGATCGGCACGACGATAGCAGCAGTATGATTGTCTAGCAAAAGTATGATCGGAGCAAACTCTATGGTCTGATTGATAATAATCTCAAGGATATGAGAGCGTGAGCCGGCCAGCCAGTCGACCTCTGTCACAGAGTGGTGCGCCTCATGCAGGCGCCAGATCATTTTATTCTCATGCTGCAGCCTGTGAAACCAATAAATATAAAAATCGTGGGAGAACAAAAAGAGCAATACCAGTGCCCATATGGGCCAGTGTGAGAGTATACCTGCATTCTCCAGACCGAAATAGGTCTTGGTCGGAGCGATGATATAATCAAATATCAGGATCTTGAGAAAATAACTCTGGATGACTGAGTACCATATGAAGTCAAGCCACCATCCGTCACGAAAAAACCGCATGCCTTTGGTATAAGGATACAATCTCTCCAGCAGCATCATAAAACCTGCCCAGGAAAAAAAGATTATTGTTGTTATTGTTTCTACTGACATTTCTTCTGCATTTTATGGCTGCAAAGCAATGATCATTTAAGCATATTTCTGATGATATATATCAATGACATGATAGACAACATCGATCACGCTTTTTATTTCACTCTTCTCAGCTTGGCACGCGGTCCCAGCTCGCTGTCATATACTTTCTTGATGCCATCGCCCAGCGCAGCCTCGATATCCCTGATATCTTTCACCAGTTTGGCCATGCCACCCGGCTCGACAGACGCGGCCTGATCTGATCCCCACATCGCGCGATCGAGTGTGAAGTGCCTTTCTACAAATGTAGCACCTATCGCCACAGCCGCCAGTGTAGTCGCTAGGCCTGTCTCGTGGCCTGAGTATCCTATCGGTACATCGGGATATTTCTTAGCCAACGTATTTATCATACGAAGGTTGAGTTCATTGGTCGGTGCAGGATATGATGAGGTCGAATGTGCTATAAGCAGTTTCTCTGTTCCTATAAAATTTACTGCATTCTCTATCTCTTCCATAGTTGACATACCGGTAGAGATGATGAGTGGTTTGCCTGTATCTTTTTTCTTTTTTAGTAGCGACACATCAGTCAGCCCTGCAGAGGCAGCTTTGTATATGGCAGGATCGAACTGCTCCAGAAAGTCCACAGACTCTTCATCCCAGCAGGATGCAAACCAGATGATCCCTTTTTCTTTAGCCTTAGCATCTATAGCACGGTATTCTTCAGCACCAAACTCAACCTTGTAGCGGTAATCAATGTATTTCATAGTCCCCCATGGTGTCTCACGCATCACATCCCACTGCTCGCGTGGAGTAGAAACCTCAGGTGTACGCTTTTGAAACTTGACAGCATCGCAACCAGCCTTTACAGCTTCATCAATGAGCTTTAATGCGTTGTCAAGCGAACCATTATGATTCAGGCCGATCTCAGCTATGATGAAACACGGCTGCCCCTGCCCGATCACACGTCCATTTTTTAATTTATAAGTCTGCATTTATCCTTTTTGTGTTTTAAGCTCTTAATTTAATGATCAGCTCCGCAAACTCGCGGAATGCACCTGCGCCACCGGGCAAACTGCAAATATAGTCTACTCTTTCTTTAATCAAACTATTACCATCTGAGGGTGATGCACTCAGCCCCACCTCTCCTATCACTTCATATTCGTTCAGATCGTCTCCAATGTATGCTATTTCATCAGACTGCATGTTAAGTGAATCTAAAATTTGCCATAGACATTCTTTTTTGTCCTTGATACCCAGATAAAGATGTGTGATCTTTAATTTCTCTGCACGTCTCGTTACAATAGCTGAATTTTCGCCAGTCATAATACCTGTATCAATACCGCTAACTCTTCTCAAGCGTTCCACTCCCATGCCATCGCGCAGATTGAATTTCTTCAACTCCTCACCTTTCTCTGAATAGTACACACTCGCATCCGTCAAAACCCCATCACAATCTGTGATAAGCAATTTGATCTTTAATGCTTTTTGTTTTAGTACTTCCATTTATTTAACCTCTCCCTAAATCCCTCTCCGAAGGAGAGGGACTTNNCTCAATACTCATATCTCACTACTCACATCTATTTCTACATAGCAGTCCATCCGCCATCTACTATCAGGTTTGCGCCGGTCATGTATGCAGATGCATCACTTGACAGAAAAACCACTGCTCCTTTATAATCTGTCGGCACCGCCATACGTTTCAACGCAGTCTTCTTACTATAGTTCTGTACAAAGAACTCATCCTGACTATTCTCAACACCTCCGGGTGACAATGTGTTCACTCGGACACCTTTTTCTCCCCAGTATGCGGCCAGAAAGCGAGTGAAATTTACCACTGCGCCTTTGGTAGCCGGATACGCCGGAGATTTATAGAAGGTCTGTTCACCTTTTGCATTCTGATAGATGGACTGGTCAGGTCCTACTATTCCATATGTCGATGCTACATTGATGATACTGCCTTTGCCCTGCTTTGCCATCACGGTACCAAACACCTGCGAACAAAGAAACACGCCTGTCACATTCACGTCCAGCGACTTCAGCCACATATCGAGCGGATAATGCTCAAACATGGACTGTGTCGCAGCCATCGCTGGATTTTCAAACAT
>PLSN01000419.1 GCA_003165135.1 Bacteroidota bacterium | reverse complement strand
TGCCGGTCATACCGGCTGTCGCAGATATAGTGATCCCACCTGCAGGTCCTCAACCTGATGACCGCGCCTACGTGCTCTATACCTCAGGCAGCACCGGCAAGCCCAAAGGGATACCGATCTCACACAGGCAGATATGCCATCTGGTACGCTCTGAGCAGGTACTGCTGCGTGTGCGTTCTGATGATAGGGTATATCAGGGATTTTCGGTGTCATTTGATATGTGGTGTGAAGAGGTATGGATCAGCCTGCATGTGGGTGCAACGCTGTGGGTAGCTGATGCCACCACTGCGAAGGTCATTGATGAGTTAGAGTCGGTACTCAGTGCACAAAAGATAACTGTCCTGAGTGCAGTGCCAAGCTTGCTCGCTGTGATAGATGACGATATACCGACACTTCGCCTTGTCAATGCCGGTGGTGAGGCCTGTACGCCTCAGGTACTTGCGAGATGGGCTACTAAAGGACGTCAGTTCTTTAACAGCTATGGTCCGACAGAGACTACGGNNCGACATTTGCTGCACTGAAGCCAGGCGATCATATCACTATCGGACAACCGTTGCCGAATTATAATATGGCAGTAGTGGATGAGCATTTGAATCTTTTGCCGAATGGTGAAAAAGGCGAGCTCGTCATATCGGGCCCGGGTGTGGGAGAAGGATATATCAACCGCCCTGACCTCACAGCAGAAAAATTTGTCAAAAAATCTCCGTCACTCGCAGATCTACCGGGTGAAATAATATATCGCACAGGCGATGCTGCGATCATCAATCCCGATGGCAGTATTGACTTTCAGGGGAGGCTGGATGACCAGATCAAGCTACGCGGATACAGGATAGAACTGGGTGAAATAGAAAACCAGCTTAATAGTATTGCCGGTGTATCTGCTGCCGCTGTAGCTGTGCGGAAAGACAATAACGGACAGGATGAACTGGTGGGATATGCTGTGCTGGATGATGGAGCGGCATTTGACGAAGCGCATCTGCGCAATGAACTCGCAAAAGTATTGCCGCCATATATGGTGCCGGGTGTGATCATGGTTCTGACAAAGATGCCACGCCTGTCGAGTGGTAAGATAGATCGCAAGTCACTGCCTACACCGACATCATTCACAGAAAAGTCAAATGCTACTACTACTCAAAATATAGATGCCACTGGCTCAGTAGGAGAGCGTGTCATAGCTGTTTTACAAAACGTATTTCCCGGTAAGGACATTAACCTCTCTGAAGATTTTTTTACGGATCTCGGCGGGCACTCATTGCTTGCGGCGGCTTTCGTATCCCGCTTACGCAAAGAAGCAGGACTAAAACATGCCTCACTCAGAGATGTATATCAGCAGCGTCCGTTGACCAATCTAGTCTCACTATGGGAAGAAAAAAATGAAGAAAGTACAGCATCTGCACAAAGGCCATTTAACCCTGTGCCTACATCTCGCTATATAGCCTGCTGGATTGCACAAACATTCTCACTTTTTTTTATCTACGGGCTTTTTTCAGCGCAGATATTTTTACCTTATCTCGGATATTATTACTGGCAGCAGGAAACTGACAGCCATGGCTATGCGATGATAGCAGCGCTGTGTTTATTCTGCATTATACCTCCTATTTTCTCACTCATATCTATACTGGTCAAGTGGATCGTGATAGGAAGGTTCAAACCCGGCGACTATCCGCTGTGGGGTACTTATTATTTCAGGTGGTGGCTGGTCAATACATTTCAGGGGCTTGTACCGATGGAGTTTCTGAACGGAACGCCGCTCTTCCCTATATATTTGCGTATGATGGGCGTGAAAGCCGCTGACGATGCCCAGATAGGTGCTATCAAGATAGGTGCAGAGGACCTCGTGAGTATCGGTTCTGACGCGAGTTTGAGCTCTCAGGTGCTGCTCAATAATGCGATAGTCGAAGATGGCATGCTGAAGATACGTGAGATCAAAATAGGGGATCATGCCTATATAGGAAGCAGTGCGGTGATAGCCGGTGGGGCGACCATCGAGGACTGGGGTGAGTTGCAGGACTTGAGTTTCCTGGGGGCGGACAAAATCATTAAAAGCGGAGAAGTATGGAAAGGTAGTCCGGCGGCATGTATCGATAAAAAGAAGATCGAAGACATGCCGCAGCCACTGGAGGTATCACCGCATAAATTACTGGTCTATAAGGCTGTTTTTACTATAGTCTTGCTGGTGTTTCCTTTTGCAGTACTGCTGCCACTGCTTCCAGCAATAGTGGCATTAAATGAATTGGATAATAACACCGTCAATGATTATGACTTTAGCTATCTGGTATGGACACCGCTTTTGTCATTGATGTATGTGATGTTATTTGTTTTGCAGACTGCTATCCTTACACGCATCTTGCAGTGGGGTATCATGCCGGGTACCTATGCAGTTCACAGCCGCACTTATATCAAAAAATGGCTCTCCGAGCAGCTCATGGCACTCTCGCTGATAGTTGTTTATCCGATCTACGCGACTGTATATGTCACATCTATATTCAGGGCATTTGGCGCCAAAGTGGGCAAGAATACAGAGATATCTACTGCCAATAATGTCACTCACCCCATGTTTGAGATAGGTGAGGAGTCCTTCATAGCAGATGCTGTCACACTCGGCGAGGCAGATGTACGTGCCCAGAGACTGATACTGGAGCGGACGGTCATAGGTAGTAATAGCTTCGTAGGCAATAGTGCTCTGATACCCCAGGGATACAACCTCCCGGACAATACATTAATTGGCGTTCTATCTACTCCACCAACCAAGCAGCAGCTGGCAGATACCCCAAAGAGTGACTGGTTCGGCTCGCCTGCTATCGCACTACCGCACAGGCAGCAGAGTTATCCGTATGGTCGGGAGCTCACACATACACCATCACTATTGCGGAGAATGGCCAGGGCCACTATCGAGTTGATACGTATATTGACGCCTCAGACAGTTATCATCTGTTTGAGCGTTGTGTTTATTGCATATAGCCATGACCTTATTATTGACCATTCATGGTATAGGATATTATTGACTTTCCCGATATATTATCTGGTTATTATTGGCATACCTTCTTTCCTTATCGCTGTAGTAGTCAAATGGGTATTGATAGGAAAATACAAAGAAGCACAGTACCCGATGTGGACATGGCCGGTGTGGCCGAGTGAAGCAGTGACATCAGTAAATGAGTCGCTGTCAAAGACATTCCTTCTCGAATATCTCAAAGGCACACCATGGCTCCCGATCGCTATGCGTATGATGGGAGTGAAGGTGGGCAAACGTGTCTGGCTTTCTACTATCGACATCACCGAGTATGATATGGTGACCATAGGCGATGACTCAGCTCTAAATGATGACAGCGGTCCCCAGACGCATCTATTCGAAGACCGTGTCATGAAGGTCGGCAAGGTCAAAATAGGAGCAAGGAG
>PLSN01000048.1 GCA_003165135.1 Bacteroidota bacterium | reverse complement strand
GATGAGATGCAAGTTGAAGCCCTTGTCAAGTCCTACGTACTCCCAGAATGTATCACGATACAGAGAGAGCCAGAAAGCGAGTGCTGCGATGATCAATAGGGGAAAGATATACTTAGAGTTGATATACGGCGTCTTGAAGCGCGATGTCGGCCTATCTGGCATGGAGTCAAGCATCATCACCCCACCTGAAACAAGTGCAAACGCAAACAATGTACCGATACTCGTTAGGTCTACCATCACATCCATATTCGCGAATAATGAAGGAACTCCAACGACAATCCCCGTGAGGATAGTAGAGAATGAAGGTGTACCGAACTTGGGGTGTATCTTGCTGAAAATCGGCGGCAGCAAGCCATCACGGCTCATGCTCATCCATATTCTCGGCTGCCCGACCTGAAAGACCAACAATACGCTAGCAGTCGCTATCACTGCGCTGACAGCTACTACGCCGGCGACCCAGTGCAGGCCTACTTTCTCAAAAACAAAAGCCAGAGGCTCGGCTACATTGAGTTTAGTATAGCTCACCATGCCGGTCAGCACTAATGCGATGGCAACATAAATAACTGTACAAATAATAAGTGAGTATATCATGCCTCGTGGCAGGTCGCGCTGCGGGTCTTTACATTCCTCGGCTGTGGTCGATATGGCATCAAAACCAATGTAGGCAAAAAAGACCGACGAGATGCCTTTTAAGACACCTCCTGCGCCATTTGGTAGAAAAGGTACCCAGTTCTTTGGGGTGATATAGAATGCTCCCGCAAATATTACCAGCAGGATAATAGCCATTTTGAGGCCGACCATGATATTAGCTGCATTCTTACTTTCCCTTATACCCACATAAGTGATATAAGTGATCAGCACCACTATCCCGAACGCCGGCATATCGCATATCAGCCTGAAGCCGAATATCTGAGGGGCAGAGTTCCAGGCAGCAATAGCCTCAGGTGTGGCCATCTTCTGCGCCGACCAGTAGCCCATAGTGAGAAAGGCCGGTATATCAATACCGATACCATGCATGAAGGTAGTAAAATAAGCACTCCAGGATATGGCTACGACTATATTGCCGATGGCATACTCCATGAGCAGGTCCCAGCCAATGATCCATGCTATCAGCTCACCAAATGCCACATAAGAATAGGTATAAGCGCTACCGCTCACAGGTACGATACTGGCAAACTCCGCATAGCAAAGCGCTGAGAAACCGCATGCCACCGCTACAAAAAGGAATAACAATATAATACCCGGGCCTCCGTCGAAACTAGCCTTACCAATAGTGGAGAATATACCCGCACCAACGACGGCGGCAATACCGAGCGCCGTGAGATCACGCACCCCGAGCGATTTCTTCAGCCCGACATTAAACTCACTTTCGTTATAGCCAGCTGCAGCATCGGCTATGACCTTAGTGATCGACTTTTTTCTAAATAGATTATTCATATTTCGTTAATACTCGGCTAAAGATAATATTATTGAATAAAGTAGAGTCTCGAAAATAGACAAGGGAAATGTGTAAAAATCCTGAGGAGAATTAGAGTTTCGCGACTTTAGATCTGAGCAGATGATCAGCCAGCACCAATGCTGCCATAGCCTCAACGATAGGCACGGCGCGGGGTACGACACACGGATCATGGCGGCCCTTGCCATGCAGCGTGATGTCATTGCCTGAATTGTCTACCGTCTGCTGGTCCTGTATGATAGTGGCGACAGGTTTGAAAGCCACATTGAAATAAATATCCATGCCATTAGAGATACCGCCCTGTATGCCTCCTGAATGATTGGTAGTAGTGATGACCTTACCGTCTTTATCATGAGAGAAAGTATCATTGTGCTCGGAGCCTTTTAGTTTAGTTCCTCCGAAGCCACTTCCGTATTCAAAGCCTTTGACGGCATTTATGCTCAGCATTGCTTTGCCCAGATCAGCATGTAGCTTATCAAATACTGGTTCGCCGAGGCCTACCGGGCAGCCTTTTACCACACAGCTGATAGTGCCACCTAGCGTATCGCCTTTAGCGCGTGTATCCTGAATGAGTGCTATCATTTGCTCTGCAATAGCGGTATCCGGACAGCGAACTATATTCGTTTCAGTGTTTGACAAATCTAACTCCTGATATGATTTACTGACGGATAGTTCCCCAATGGCGGAGACATATGCTTGAATAATGACATTGTGTTTTCGGAGCAATAATTTAGCAATAGCGCCGGATACCACTCTCGCTGCGGTCTCACGTGCCGAGGACCTGCCGCCACCTCTGTGGTCACGAATGCCATATTTCTCCTGATAGGTATAGTCGGCATGTGATGGGCGAAAAGCCGTCTTGAGCTGATCGTAATCTTCAGGTTTTGCGTCCTCATTTGGGATGATGATGGCGATCGGTGAGCCGATGGTCATGCCTTCATATACACCTGAGAGTATTTTAAAAATATCAGATTCTTTTCTCTGAGTAGTGATAGCAGACTGGCCGGGCTTGCGGCGGTCGAGTTCTCGCTGTAGAAAATCCATATCGATCTCAAGACCGGCAGGGCAACCATCGATGACCACACCAATGGCGCTACCATGTGATTCACCGAAAGTTGTGATTCGAAATATTTCTCCAAAACTATTGCCTGCCATAGATCAAAGAAAAACAATAAACCGGTTAATTTGAAAATTCGGCGATTTGAAAATTTGAAAATGGAATACAAATTTTAAAGCCGAAATCAGGAATCCGACATCCGAAATGGCATTATCTCAATACTCAATACTAACTACTTAATACTAACGTAGGGTTGATAATTAATTTAAAATCTCTCGCGCTTCATTGGTTATTTCATGCCATTAATCTCCATAATGGTAATAAAGAAGTTTGCTGCGATCGATATAGGTTCTAACTCTGTACGCCTGCTCATAGAGCATGTCATCGAGACCCCGCGTGAGGCTATGTTTAAAAAGAACAGCCTCATACGTGTGCCCGTCAGGCTAGGCCCTGATGCCTTCACAGATCATAAGATACCTGAGGCCACTGTCAAAAGACTCATTGAGGCTATGATGGGCTACAAGTATATCATGAAAGTGAACGAGGTCCTTCACTACAAAGGCTGTGCTACATCTGCCATGCGTGAAGCAAAGAACGGTGCCGAAATAGTCAAGCGCATAGAGAAAGAAACAGGTATCAAAATAGAGATCATCAGCGGAAATACAGAAGCACATATGATCTTCAACAGCCAGAATTTTGTCGCAAACAGGACTGGTGGTGACTGTGTTTTCGTCGATGTGGGTGGCGGTAGCACGGAGATCACGGTCTTTATCAAAGGTCAAGCCGCAGCCGCCAAGTCATTTGATATCGGTACGATCAGGCTCCTCAGCAATCAGGTCAAAAAGGAATACTGGAAAGAGCTTAAAGACTGGCTGCGCAAAGAGACCAAAACAATAAAAACATTTTCGCTCGTAGGCTCCGGTGGCAATATCAACCGCCTTTTCAAAATGGCAGAACTCAAACAGGGCAAGCCATTGACATTTGACCTCCTGCATAACCTTACCTTTGAGATCAAGCGGCACTCGATAGATGACCGTATCAAACTATTCGACCTCAACCCTGACCGGGCAGATGTGATCGTGCCTGCAGGTGAGATATTTCTCAATATCATGAAGTTCGTCGGCGCTACTAAAATATATGTCCCCAAGATCGGCCTCTCTGATGGCATGGTCCGCGAAGTATACAAGGAATACAAAAGCGGCAAGCGCAGTGAAATAGTTTGATGTAAAATGCACTCTTCATCCAATTCTTCCTGGCATAATGTAAAGATACAAAACAAAAAAATTACCTCATACATTGCCGGGCGTTTATGATATCATCAATAGCAAGCCGAGTCATCATTGCATAAACAATAATTCTCTTATATTTATCCTTTATTTATCCTTCAGTGTATTTCCATTATTTATTATTCACTATTCATTATTAATTAAGTTATGTCATACGGACAACCCTCCCGAAAAGTCGCGGTCATCGGTGCCAACCGCATCCCATTCGCCAGAAATAATACAGCCTATGCTATGTCAAGCAATCAGGATATGATAACCGCTGCCCTCAACGGCCTCATAGAGCGATATAAGCTCCATGGCGAGATCATCGGAGAGGTGGCTGGCGGTGCAGTGCTGAAACTGGCCAGCGATTTTAATATGATCCGTGAGTCTGTGCTCAATACATCGCTTGATCCGCGCACTCCCGCTTGTGACCTCCAGCAGGCATGCAATACAGGCATGGAGGCAGCCGTGTACATAGCCAATAAAATATCGCTCGGTCAGATCGAGTGCGGTATAGCCGGTGGAGTAGATACTGCCAGCCAGGTGCCGCTTGTCTTTGGCAATAGGGCACGCCAGATATTCCTCGCAGCAAACCGCGCTAAGACCACCGGCGCTAAGATCAAAGAGTTTCTTAAAATACGTCTCAAAGACTTTGCTCCTGAAGCTCCAAAGAACTCCGAACCTCGCACCGGTATGGCTATGGGCGATCATACGGAGTTTGGTGCTAAGTACTATCATATTAGCCGCGAGGCACAGGATGAGTTAGCACTGTCGAGCCATCTCAAAATGGCTAAAGCCTATGAGCGGGGTTTCTTCAATGATCTCATGACCCCATTCATGGGTCTGGAGCGCGATAATATCCTGAGAGCTGACTCCACACTCGAAAAACTCGCCAAGCTCAA
>PLSN01000489.1 GCA_003165135.1 Bacteroidota bacterium | reverse complement strand
AGTGACACCTCATTCTTTACTTGCAGTTTCTGTCCGGTGAAAAGCTCGGTATAGGAACCTGCGATATTTTCCCTGTCGAGTTTTACGTCCACTGGTTTGGGAGATAGATTGATGATGGTCAGTACCCGGTTATTGTCTCTGCTGCGTATGAAAGCAAACCAACTCTCCTGCGTTCTATCCAATAAAAAATCAAGGTTGTAATCCCCTTGCATGTCAGTAAGCATCGCTTTGTTTGTTCTTTTAAGCGAGAGCAGTTTGGTATAGAAATCTCCAAGCGGATAGCTATCCCATCTGATCGAATCTTTCTCAAAAAACGCCAGGCGATGATCGAGCGCTGATTCCTGACCGGTATAGACCAGCGGCATACCGGGCACAGTGGCACTCAGCACAGCGAAGGCTTTGGCAGCTGCACCGAGGCGCTCATACTCTGTGCCGTTCCATGTGTTTTCATCGTGATTGCTGGTGAAGTACATAACATTGTCATCGTCCCAATACTTCTCATCACAATCATAGAAATATTGATAAAGGTCAGCAACGCTCTTTTCACCTTTGGCTATTTTGTTGCAGATATTCATATAATCCCATCCATATGTCATATCAAAACCGTTGCGGTGAAACTCAGGCCCTTCGGCTTCTGCGAGCATAAAGACCTTTTTGACCTTGTCCAGCTCAATGCGGCATTGCTTCCAGAAATCCAGTGGCACCATCATAGCTACATCACATCTGAAGCCATCGACATCTGCTTCACGGAGCCAGAATTTCATTGCATCTATCTGATATTCGCGAAGGCCTTTCTGAGTATAGTTGAAGCCAGCTACATCGCTCCAATCAGGTACAGGTGGTATGATATGCCCCAGCGAATCATGTTTATACCATTCTGGATGCTTCTTTGTTAATGAATTATCAGGAGAAGAGTGATTCGCAACCCAATCCAATATGACTTTGAAGCCCATTTCATGTGCAGTCTTGACCAGATGTCTGAGATCATCCATGGTGCCAAATTCAGGATTCACGGCATAATAGTCCTTGACAGCATAGTAGCTGCCCAGTTTGCCTTTGCGGCCCTCGACACCAATCGGAAATATTGGCATCAGCCAAAGTATCTCCACTCCCATAGCATGCAATCGGGGCAGGCTGGCTTCAAATGCTTTGAAGGTTCCTTCAGGTGTATATTGCCGCACATTTACTTCATAGATCGTGGCGTTTTCAGCCCACTTTGGAGTGGTCCATGCATCGCCTTTGTTCTGCGCCGAGATACTGAGTGTACCGGCTATAAAAAATACAAATAGTACAAAGAGTTTAATATGCTTCATAAAAGGGGATTATATGATCGGACTACTTTAAGATACCCTGCTGGNNTACAGTTCTGCAGGTTTATGTGCTACACCCTGTTGCTTTTCTTTCAGCGGTATAAGCAGCTTGAGGCTTTTCATCTTGCGGCGGAAATTGCGTTTGTCGAGATCATCGCCGAGTATGGATTCATAGAGACGCTGCAATTGTCCAAGACTGAATTTCTCAGGCAGCAATTCAAATCCCAGAGGATAGTGGGTCACTTTAAATTTTAATACCTGAAGCGCCTGATCGAGTATTTCATTGTGGTCAAAAGCCAGTTTAGGCAGTTTCTTGATCGGGTACCATTCAGACTTTCTGGCGAAAGAATCGGGACGTGGTACATAGTCCTCCAATTTAACCAATGCAAAATAGGCAATAGTGATAACCCGTGCCTGCGGGTCAGTACGCATTGTTTTTAGCCACTCGGCATCCTGCTCTTTACGTACGCGGTTAGGATTACCAAAAGCCCTAAACTGCTCCATATATATGTTGTCCAGACCTGTGAGTTCTTTGAGGATCCGCTTGGCAGACGTATCGAGGTCCTCATCGTCACGGACGAGGTTTCCGGGTAGTGCGATATCCAGTTTAGGATTATGATGTGATCCGTTCCCCTGCTCAGCGTATTTACGCTCGATCAGTAGTACCTTTAGCTCATTAGAGTCATACCCAAATATGACACAATCGACAGAGACGTGGGGGTTGAGGTTAGATTTGTTTGACTCGGTAGCGTTCATGTGACACGCAATTTATAAAAAAATTTATTTTTATACTAGTTAGTGTCAAAATAACACTAAGTTGCATTATATTTACAGATTGAAAGAGAATTATTTCTTATCGATAAGCATAGAATGTAATTTTAATACGTCTTCACCAATGAGATGTTTTCATAAAACAGAATCAATATGTTTCCTACAGCAGAGCAAATACCCGCCAAACACAAAATCGAACCACTCGATCAGGATACCTATCTGGTGAATGGTGAGATCATAAAATGGAAAGGTGAGCGCAAAGACGTCTTCTCGCCTATTCATATCTCTGAAAATGGCAAGGTGGTCCCATATCGTCTCGGCTCCTACCCCATGCTTAGCGCAGATGCGGCATTGGAAGCACTCGATGCGGCAGCCACAGCATACGACCTCGGCAGAGGTGAGTGGCCTACGATGTCGGTCAAGAACCGCATTGACCACATGCTGCAATTTGTAAAGAAAATGAAAGAGCAGCGCACCATCGTGGTGAACTGGCTCATGTGGGAAATAGGTAAAACCTTAGCTGACTCAGAGAAAGAATTTGACCGTACCATAGACTACATCATAGATACGATAGAAGCGCTGAAAAATCTCGACCGCGAGTCATCACGCCTGCGCAAAGAAGGCGGTATCTATGCACAGATCCGACGCGGCCCGATGGGAGTAGTGCTCTGTATGGGCCCGTACAACTATCCGCTCAATGAGACCTTCACGACGCTGATACCTGCCCTCATCATGGGAAACTGCGTGGTATTCAAACCTGCAAAATTTGGTGTGCTATTGGTTCATCCGCTGCTGGAGGCTTTTAAAGAATGTTTTCCCAAAGGTGTCATCAATATCGTCTATGGCTCCGGTCAGGAAACTGTAGGCGCGATGATGAAGACAGGCAAGGTCGATGTGCTGGCATTCATCGGTGGACATGTCGCTGCCAATGCAATCAAAAAAATTCATCCTAAGCCAAACCGTCTGCGATCGGTACTCGGACTGGATGCCAAAAACCCCGCCATCGTGCTCGAAGATGCCAATCTCGACAATGCAGTAGAGGAATGTATCTCCGGTTCACTCTCATACAATGGTCAGCGCTGCACCGCTCTCAAGATCATATTTGTGCATGAGAATATAGTAGAAGAATTTAATAAACGATATATCGAAAAACTGTCGAAGCTCAAAGCAGGAATGCCCTGGGAACCGGGTGTAACGCTTACACCGCTGCCGGAGACTCACAAACCCCAATACCTCACAGAACTGATAGCTGATGCCGAAGCAAAAGGGGCAAAGGTCATCAATGAAAAGGGCGGGGAAATAAATAATAGCTATATAACTCCTGCTGTTTTGTTTCCGGTCAACTCAAATATGCGTGTCTATCACGAGGAGCAGTTTGGCCCTGTAGTGCCGATCCTTACATTCAGAAATATCGCAGAGCCTATCAGCTATATGGTGGAGTCAAACTTCGGGCAGCAGGTGAGTATCTTTGGTACGGACGACAGGCATATTGCAGAACTTATAGACCCATTGGTCAATCAGGTTTGCCGTGTGAATATCAACAGCCAGTGCCAGCGCGGCCCCGACAGCTATCCTTTCAACGGAAGAAAAGATTCCGCCGAGGGTACACTGAGTGTGACTGACGCACTTAGGGTATTCTCCATACGGACGATGGTAGCCAGCAAGGACACCGAACTTAATCGTACCTTACTCACCGAGATACTCGAGAAACGGGAATCAAACTTCCTTTCTACCGATTACATGCTATAAACGAGTATTATTACTTTTATCTTTAAATACTAAAAAACTACCACAATGATCATAGTAGCAGATAGCGGATCAACCAAATGCGACTGGATACTTTACGACCCCCAGACCAAGCAGGTAATAGAAACTAATACGATCGGCTTCAATCCATTCTTCCATGATGAATGGTTCATATTGAATGAGGTTTTTGCTAATAATATATTGCGCGAATACGGCCCTAAGGCCACTCATGTTTTTTTCTACTGTGCGGGCGGCTCAAGCAAAGAACTACAAATGAAAGTAGCGCGTGGCCTGTATATCAACTTTAAAAATGCAGATATAAAAGTTGACCACGATCTTGACGGTGCTGCTTATGCTACATGCGAAGGTAAACCCGGTATTGCCTGTATACTTGGCACAGGTTCAAACTCTTGTTATTTCGACGGAGAAAAAATACATGAAGAAGTTCCTGCGCTGGCATATATACTCGGTGATGAAGGCAGCGGAAGCTACTATGGCAAATGGCTGCTCAGGGATTACTTCTACAAGCGTATGCCGGAGAATATCCGCCGTGAATTTGAAGCATGGTTCAAGCCCAATAAGGATGAAATATTTGAGCGGATATACATGCAGCCACATGCCAATGTTTTTCTTGCATCATTTATGCGCTTCTGCTCAGAGCATCGTGGCGAACAATACATTCAGGATATGGTGGACGAGGGTATGT
>PLSN01000039.1 GCA_003165135.1 Bacteroidota bacterium | reverse complement strand
GCCGTGAAATTTGCACCGCTGTTAGTGGAGAGATATACCCCCAGCATGGCGGAATGAGAAACATTTGAGGCAAGTACATAGACATAAGAAGAATTTGCCGGAGATACGCCAATTTCCATACGCTGTACATTGCCGGTGGGCAGTCCTGTGCCTGATGCCGTGAAACTGGTGCCGTTATTGGTAGAAATATACATAGACGTCGACACTGCATAAACAGTAGAAGGGCTGCCCGGTTTGAATGCTACATCATAGAACTGGCCTGCTTGGACGAGGGTCCATGTAGTACCTGAATTAGCGGTCCGGTATATGCCATGGCTCGAAGCCATCAGTATCACCGAGGTGTCACTCGGGTCCATGATCATCTTGCGTATCACATGGTAGTTACCCGGTGACCAGACAAGGCCGGTAGTATTCCAGGTATGGCCTCCGTCCATAGACTTTAGTACACCGATACTATAATTAGCTTCACCATCCCCATCTCCCGTAGCCAGGTACATGATATTGGTATCAAGGGGATTGATGACCACATCAGAAGACCCGATAAGTGCCAATGCATCGGTTTGGGTACTCCAGGTAGAGCCTCCGTTTGACGAGTGCCAGAGGCCCCCCGATGGACTGCCGCACCATATGCTGTTGCTATTGACCGGATTCATCCTGATATAATTGACCCTGCCCGCTCCTCCGCCTGATGGCACACTGTTTGGCCCTATAGGTACCCAACCGCCGGTGAGCGGCACCATGCCTGCATGTGCGCTATACTGATGCCCTGTATTGACAAAGTCTCTGTATATCTGATAGTCCTGCGAAGGCAATGACACATCTCCCGAAGGAAATACTCTAGGTTTCATAAAATTTTCCCAACGTTTAAATTGCATCCAACCCGGACGCTCATTTTCTTCCTGGTCGCCTTTAGGTGCCACCGTATCCTCTGTATTGGTAGTAGGATGGGCATTTTCCCATGCCGCAAAGGCACGTTGAACATCACTTAAAAGAACAGGATGACTGCTGTCCGGGTTGCTGTTTTGATAATATGGGGGCATCATCCATGGCTGCTGCGCATGGACCGGCTGAAACATAAATAAACAAATACAAACTAATGATCCGATCAATACAGGAAAGTAGGTTTTCATATCTTATGGTTTTCTTCTGAATATTTTATTAAGTAAATATATAAAATGGAAACTATTTTAGCAGAAAGCGTTACAAATAAAATCTAGCGATATGATGCCCCCTTTGTTGCTATTATCAGAATATCAATAAGTACATCGATAGGGTTTGACCAAAATCAAATCCAGAGTTGATAAATATCATTCGCTTTGTCACCGGAACAGCCGAAATTTGTATCAAAACACGATCATGGGAAATATGCGTACAGTCACACTCGAGGAGCACCTGAGTTTTCCGGAACTCGTCAATCTCATACCAAAAGAAGCATTGGCCAATCATAGTTTTGGTCCTCCCGGCGCACCTAATTTCATGGACCAACTCAGTCCAAAACTGGTTGATATAACAGGTGAGCGATTGAGTTCGATGGACAAGAATGATATCAGTATGCAGGTACTCTCTGTGTCAGGTGCCGGTGCAGACCTGCTGAGTGCTGCAGATAGTCCGGCTTTTGCAAAGAAATATAACGATGCAGTAGCAGAACGCATAGCTGCGCATCCCTCTCGCTTTGCTGCATTCGCACATCTGCCGATGACGGCACCCGAGGCTGCGGCGAATGAACTGGAGCGTTGCATCAAAGTGCTTGGATTCAAAGGTGCGCTGATCAATGGCATGACACAGGACCTGTTTCTCGATCATCCGAAATTCGCACCGATACTAAAGAAAGCAGAAGAACTGCAGGTGCCTATCTATCTGCATCCCGCCCTGCCGCCAAAGGGCGTGGCAGACATCTACTATAGCGGCCTGCCTAAGGCTGGTGGTATGCTGCTGTCTATAGCCGGATGGGGCTGGCACTCTGAGACCGCGCTGCATACATTGCGGTTGATCGTGTCTGGTACCTTTGACCGCTATCCCCGGCTACAGTTCATCATCGGCCATATGGGCGAGATGCTGCCCATGATGATGGTACGCTGTGACAATATGTTCAAACCAAATCAGGCCGCAGCCAACCAACGCTCTATCATCCAGACACTACACGAGCAGGTACATATTACCACGAGCGGTATCTTCACGCAGCCGCCACTTACAGTAGCCATTGAAACATTCGGCATAGACAATATCATGTTTTCTATAGACTATCCATACAGTAGCAATGAACAAGGTCGTGCCTTTCTCAATAGCCTGACACTACCCGCCGATCAGATCGAGAAACTGGCACATGGCAATGCAGATAAACTACTGAAGCTGGCGTGAGATATTCTAATTTAAAAAAAACGAAAGCGTAAGGTAAATAGCCCTTCCCACATAAACCACAATCCCCTCCAGTACTAAGCGATCTTAGTACCAAAGGGGATGTATCAGGTAGAAGGGTTGCATTTTATCTGGCCACTATGAAGTTCTTTGTGATCTGTCTGTTTTGTGCCTTTGCAGTCATATAGTAGCTACCTGCGGGCAGCTGCGACACACTGATATTGGCCTGATAGGCTGTACCCTCAGATACCTGCCACTGCCTGCAGAGCCTGCCCGACACATCATAGATGGCCATGGTAGCAGGTTGCGCTTCATTCCAGCTCAGGTCTATACTGAGGATATCTGTAGCAGGCGAGGGATATACATTGAGCTTCGCTCCTGTCGGTACCAGCGGTGTGATGCCTGAGGGGTTATAGTCCTGATAATAGTAAAAGGACTGCCTGTCGGTAGACACCGGCTCCCAGAATCCGCCGACATTCCAGGTATCTGTGATCTGCATGGTCACGCTATTATCACTGTCAAAGGTATTGCGGTAGCGATTCTGATTTACCCAGAGGGAATGAGTGCCGTCCCAATACTGGCTTATATAGCTGGTTTCATTACCATTGGCATCAAATGTCTGAAGGTATTGGTTTGCATTTACCCATGCGGCTCCTGTCCACTCCAGGTAAACATATGCAGTGTCATTGCCATTGGCATTGAAGTTATATATGGCACTATCCTCATTAAACCATGTGTGCGTGGTAGCATTCCATCCCTGATAGAGTTCAGTAGTGACATGATGACCGGCATTATAGCTATAGATACCCAGCGATGAGGTATCCCAGGCACTGGCTGTCCCGTTCCAATAGAGGTTTAACTGCACTGTCACATTATTATTGGCATCATAAGTGGGCAAGTATTCCTGCAAATTCACCCATAACGATGTCAGTGTATCCCAGTTTTGTATCACCTCCATTGTATTCTGGTTAGAGCTATTGAAAGTGATCAGTTGCTGCTGAAAGTTACGCCATGCAGCAGTATTGACGTCCCATTTCTGGTCTATGAAGTTGGTTAGGTTATTATTCACATCAAAAGTGTACAGGTAATTTTCGCTGTTTTGCCAGCTCCCGCTTATATTGTCCCATAACTGGGTGAGGAAGGTCCGGATATTGTTATTCGAAGCATAAGTATATACATACTGGAGTGTATCTACATATGCACCGGCTACCCCGCTCCAGTTTTGGGTGATGGAGGTCAGCAGGTTGTTATTGGCGTCAAAGGTTTGTGCCGACTGCTTATAGTTCTGATAGGTACCGCTGCCGGAGTTATAGATCATTTCCCCGCTATTATCATAATAATAATCAACATCGACATACTGGTTTGTAGACTGGTACCGGCCATTGGAATAGCTATAGAAAGCGGTATCTGTCAGCGCGTATGCCGCACCGTTATAATAATAATCCGATAAGCCTATGAGCCGCTCCGATACTGAGCTCAGGTTCTTTGGCTGCTTCTGTGCGGCTGGCAGGCCGGGCGCGGCGGCTGTATGTCTATGGTGTATAGCAGGTACTTGTCCAAAGGCCCAGGCAGACATAGTGACTAAAAATAAAAGGGGGATCAATGGTGAGCGTTTCATAACTGATTGTGTTTTGATTATAGAAATGACGATTGGTTTTTCATGCTTTTGAGCACTTATCCCGACACAAGGTTACGGTCATTCTACTGGCCCCGCAAACCATTTTACCCTTCATTTTAGGAAAGATGAGACGATAATCATATATCTGATTTCGGTTGAAAGCTTTATCTGTTGTAGCTTTCCATTAGTATCAGCTCTGCCTCCGGATGTGGTGATTTCACCCGAATATGCCTCAACTGTCTCAAGCGCCCGCAAAAAGTGGAATTTTCCAGCTGGCTATCGGGAGACGCAAAATCCTGCGTCTCTACAGATATCATTGCTATCATAAAATATTTAGTGCTCAAATTGATTTTCGAACGACAGCGAAAGCCAATAGCGGCGGTCTTTTTTTATTATTACGAAAACC
>PLSN01000085.1 GCA_003165135.1 Bacteroidota bacterium | reverse complement strand
TAGGTATACATACGGATAGTCATTAAAATTTTTATATTCATGCGATGTAAATCACATTGATGAATTCTTCTTTACGATACATACACATTTTTCTTTTATTGCTTTCCACTGCTTCATTCGGTCAGAGCTATGTCAAGGTCATCGAAAGGCAATCAGGTAAACCCCTTGATTCATTTATGGTTTCCTTCTACCATGTTTCAGGTGCACAAGTGGACCTCCAGGGTGAAACCATCACTGATAAGGACGGGATAGCGACCATCCCCCAATCACTCAACCACTGCAATGAGGTAATGGCCAGCCCGCTCCGGGAACCTCTCAAATATTGGCCCGGTATAGAATACATAAATGACAGCCAGGATGGTACACTGGTGATAGAGGTAGATATAGCCCGAGTCGAACGCTGGGCCCAGCTGAGTATATACTTTGAAGAAAAATCGACTGATATGAGTGATCGATATTTGAGAGAAATGGGGAAATGGATTCGCCAAATTTCAAAGATCCTCAAAGATCATCCGAAATATGACCTTGAGATACATAGTCACGCAGATACACATGACGAACACCACATGGCGCGTAAAATAGCAGGCGGCAGGGGAGAGACTGTCAAAGAGTGGCTCATAAAACATAAAGTAAACCCTATCCAAATAGTCGTGATAAATGAGGAGGACAAGAAACCTAAAGTAATATGCAAAAAAGGGAAGGACTGTAGTGAAACAGATCCCGAAAACAGAAGGGTAGACCTCAAAATAATCCCTGTTGAAATGGAATAGTCTGCTATGAATTTTGCCTCTTCCACTCACTTATTATTATTCCTGTAGCGACACCAGCATTGAGTGATTCTGCATGGCCGTATGATGGTATGGATATTTTCTGTGAGAGAAATGAATAGAGATCATCGCTGATACCATTAGCTTCATTTCCTATCAGCAATATACCAATAGCAGGCAGTTTAGTCTGATAGATATTCTCTCCATCCATTGCCGCTCCTATCACCGCGAGCTCTTTATTATTGTTAAATAATGTTTTCAGGTCTTCATAAATAACCTTAACGCGAAACAGTGATCCCTTGGCAGCTGATACTACTTTCGGATTGTACACATCCACTGAGCCCGCTGAGAATATCACGGTCTTGATACCAAACCAATCTGCTATCCTGATGATCGTACCGGCATTGCCGGGGTCATTGAGCTGGTCACACGCTATGTACAATTCCTGACCCACTATGGCGTTTTCATCCTGAAGCGGGATGTCAGCGATGGCGATGACCTGATCGGGTTTATCATGAGTGGACAGTTGGAGCAGTTCATTCTCACTCACCATATGCACAGTGATATGCGGAGACGAATGGATACTGATCCAGTCTGATAGTCCATAAATGGCATCAATTTTGAAGGAGCTGTGCAGGAGTTCACGCACCGCCTTATCGCCCTCCACCAAAAATTTACCGTACATTTGGCGGAACTTTTTTTGGTGCAGTGAACGGATAAATTTTATCTGTGTTTTAGATATCTGAGGCATTGCAGCGCCAAAATACCGTAATTAATTGATTCAATATATTCCTTGCCGTCAGTAAAAACATATCAGCTCGTCATAATTGCTCTCGGGGCATTGCTGTTTGTCTCCATCAGCGGCTGCAAGGTCACCAAGAATTTCACTGAGGACCAGACCCTGCTCAAGCGTATCAAGATCAAGGTCGTCAACGAGCAAGACATAGAGCAGAAACAAAAAGCATCTGAGGAACTCAGGCATGTGGNNAGGCTTTACACAGCAGCAAATCATAAAAAAGAAACCAAAGTAAAATGGTGGATCAAAAATAAGGTCGGTGAGCCCCCTGTGATATACGATCCCGACCTCGCTGACAAAAGTGATGACCTGATGAAGTACTATCTTCAGAACTCGGGCTACCAAAATGCGCAGGTGAGCCATGATACGGTGACCCGAAAGAAAAAAACCACGATCACATACACGGTCATGAAAGGGCCAATGTGGAAATTCGGCGATATTAGTTTTGCCGCAGGGCCCTATATGACAGATAGCATCACCCAGGCACATTTTAAACTGTGCAAACTGCATACAGGTGAAAAATATGATGTCACCAGCCTCAAAGCAGAGCGCGACCGGATAGAGACAGACCTCAAAAATAGCGGATTTTTCTTTTTTGGTAAGGAGTATGTAGCCTTCGACTGCGACACAAATCAAAAACCTAAAATAGTCAATGTCACTATCCGTATCAATCAGCCATCTGACAGTATATTTCACCAGCAATATAAGATCAATGAAATTTATGTTACCACTGACTTTGGTGCTGAACTGTCTAACGGCGGGCCGGTAAAACGAGACACCACACGTATCAACGAGTTTTATTTCATGACCCACAAAAAGACAGTGATACCGAAAGTCATTCTGGATGCCGTCTTTGTAAAACAGGACCAGCTATACTCAAAAGAAAACTATATAAAGACGGTCAAAACACTGTCGAACCTGATCGCTTTTAAATTTGTGACCGTAGATTACTACCGCGATACGACCAGAGACGGATATTTAAACTGTATCATCAACCTGACGCCAGGCAAAAAGCAATCATTCAACATAGAAGGGCAGGCCAATATAAGCCAGGAGGGATATTTCGGGTTATCAGGACTGGTATCATATAAAGACAAGAACGTCTCACACAGGTCAGATCTGCTGGCCATAGACTTTACGCCCAGTGTGCAATTTGTATTTGGTAAAAATCAGCCGGTGAGGGTCTTTACCGAAGATTATGCTCCATCAGCATCATACTATTTCAATAAGTTTCTTTTTCCGCTAAGTAAGAAACTCAGACAGTCCATCAAAGATAAATCTCCCAAAACAGTAATTAGCATCAAGTATAATTATGAGAACCGGAACGATTTTGATGCCAATGGAGCAGTGCAGTTCTTTTACAAATTACATGGCTTTAATGCCTCATATGGTTATGAATGGAATAAGAATGCATTCATACGCCACATTCTGACCCCTATCAATTTTACGCTGTTCCTGATCCCTAAGGAAGGCACCTATTTCATTCAGCAGTTGGATTCGAACCCTACGCTGAAGAGCAGTTACCAGCCACAGATCATATTCGGGCCGAGTTATACTTTCACATATACGAATCAGCGCACCAAGATTGACAAAAAATATATGTTCTTCCGTACCAGTCTGGAGACAGCGGGAAATATCCTTATGGCGGGTTACACACTGGCAAATCTGAACAGAAGTACAACGCTGCCATATGAGATATTTGGCAAAGACTTTTCAGAATATGTGCGTGGCGAGTTTGACCTGAGGGGATATCTCAGGCTTGACAATCATAGTATGTTTGCCGCACGCAGCTTCTTCGGGATTGCTATACCGTATGGCAACTCCACTGCCGTGCCATTTACAAAGCAATTCTCAGTCGGGGGCCCTACGAGCCTCAGAGGCTTTGAAATAAGAGAAATAGGACCGGGAGCTTATGTCAACCCCGATCATGATGCAAATGCGAACTTAGGTTTCTTTAATCAGACAGGTGATATGAAGATGGAGGCGAATCTGGAGCTCCGCTATGATATATTCAAATGGTTCAAAGGAGCAATATTCACTGATATGGGAAATGTGTGGCTGATAAAGAAAGATCCTGCTACCCCTAATGGTGAATTTGAATTCAACACTTTCTGGAAGCAGTTTGCCGTAGATGTCGGAGCCGGACTAAGGCTTGACTTCAGTTATTTCGTCATACGTCTTGACTATGGTATACCGATCAGAAATCCAGCTAACCCAGCAAATGCACAATGGTATATACATGAGACCAATCTTGGACCGGGGGTATTCCAGTTGGCGGTCGGCTATCCGTTCTAATACAACCTCACCCCAACCCTCTACCAAGAAGAAGGAGAAATACAATAATTCTAATGATAAAATGCATCTTCAATGTGATGAACTTCAGTTCCACTTTTATTTATCACTATTGAGATGATATCAAAACGCGATTCTTCTTTAATGTCATTTTCAGTCAGATAATGGTCCATCGCTTCGCGGAGCTTTTCTTTCTTTTTAGCATTGACAGCCTCTTCGGGATAGCCATACCTGTCTGTACTTCTTGCTTTGACCTCTGTAAATATGATAGTAGCCTGATGACTGGAAATAATATCCACCTCAGCTTTCTCATGACGATAGTTTCGGGCGATGATGTGATGGCCTTTTTTTAGGAGATACTCTATCGCGATATCCTCGCCCTTTTTACCCAGATCATTATGTGTAGCCATACGATCAATGTTGTCAGATATTTTTCACTGCCAGTGTCAGGCGGCTGATGCAGACCAGGTCACCCTTTTCATTTGTGATCTTGATATCCCAGACATGGGTAGTGCGGCCTATATGTATCGGGCGGGCTGTGCCTGTGACATAGCCGTCTTTTGCGGGACGGAGGTGATTAGCATTGATCTCGAGGCCTACTACTATCTGGGTATTTATATCCACGCAGAATGCCCCACCTATACTGCCTAATGTCTCCGCCAGCACACAGGATGCGCCACCATGCAGGATACCATAGGGCTGAGTAGTTTTACTATTTACAGGCATACGAGCCGAGAGAAAGTCATCTCCTATCTCCGTTATTTCTATCCCGACGTGAGTGGCCATGCTTTCATTTCCCATAGTATTGATAGCCTCCACAGTGGGCTTTGTCTTCCAGATCATTTGCTT
>PLSN01000018.1 GCA_003165135.1 Bacteroidota bacterium | reverse complement strand
GACTCGAGATATGAAAAACTTAATTCAACATGGTCAGGCTTCAGAGGATGGCTAAAATCTACTCCAACTCAACAGTTCATTAACATGTGGGGAGATTTATATGGTGATGACAACTTTAAATTAGCGGCATTTTGCCGAAAGCTTATTCCCAGTATATTGTATTTCCCTAATTTCTTGTTTGATTTCCCAACTAAAATATATCTTGAAACAAAAGAAGAAAACACCGCAAAAGAAAAATTTTATATCGAACTTATACAAGACATTTTGTTTTCGTTAAATAATAACTCCAATATTAAAACTCATTTAGTTGATAGAATAAAAAGTGGTGATGCAAACGATAGAAGAAATCTAAACAGTTTACTTCAACGAATGAGTAAGCAGGTTACTGATGTTGTCTTTGAAGCTTGGAATAAGATTTTCAAAAGAGAGATTAAAGATACAAGAATTGACATTAAATGTTATACTGATACTGAGGGTATGCCTTATCTTGAATTTGAAATTGAGGCTCAAGATGGAATCTATCAAATTACAGAGCGATCTTTAGGATTTAGATGGTTTTTTATATTTCTATTGTTCACCCAATTTAGACCTTTCAGAAAAGATTCACCCCAAAATGTTATTTATTTATTCGATGAACCTGCTTCAAATCTTCATTCATCTGCTCAAAAGCAACTATTAAAAAGCTTTGAAAATCTGATTAAAAACAGTAAAATAATTTATACTACCCATAGTCATCATCTAATAAATCCGAACTGGCTAGAAAGTACTTATGTTGTAAAAAACGAGGGATTAAAACTTGAGAATCCTGAAACATATAATGTCAAAAAAACCAATATCTCAATTCAACCTTACCGGGATTTTGTTGCGAATCATCCACATAACACAGCTTATTTCCAGCCAATTCTAGACGTCCTTGATTATAGCCCAAGTAATTTAGAATCATTGCCAAATTGTGTATTTACAGAAGGGAAAAATGATTTTTACACTCTACAATACTTTCAAGATATCATCCTAAAAAGGCCCAAGAAAGTAAATATTGCTCCAAGTACTGGTTCAGGTAATTTAGACACACTTGTGAGTCTATATCTCGGTTGGGGGAAAGATTTCATAATATTGCTTGACTCAGATAAAGAAGGTAAAATTCAGAAACAAAGATACATAGACAATTTTGGGGTAATCGTTCAAGCAAGGGTATTCACACTTCAAGATATAGACTCCACCTGGTCAAATCATCAAATGGAAATGCTATTTGAATTATCAGATAAGCTAGCATTTCAGCAAACTGCCTACCCGACTGTATCAGCATATAATAAAACGCATTTTAACAGAACAATCCAGGAGTATTTAATTAACAAGAAGTCTTTTGCTTTTAGTCAAGCATCAAAAGATAATATTGAGAAGGTTCTGACATTTTTGGAAAGTAAATTCTCCAATATAGCGCAAAAGTGATGCGTTACCTATGAACTTTAGTTACAGATTGCGACAGAATTTTACGCTGCCTATTTTTACGGGAGAAATTCTTCGCAATGACGTGGTGCTTTAAGATGAAGATAATAAACCCTTCATTGTTTTCGTATGGTGCAGAGTGTGGTAATGTGTAAAATACAACCATTCTCTGACCGTCAGTAGCCCTAAGAGGGGATGCGGTGCCTGGTACTCATCCAGGACCTCATCAGGCAGCCCAGCCGCCCGCTCGATAAATTTGGCATGTATGGAGTGCTGGTTAGCTATCTGCTCTGCCTGTGTGGCGCTGAGGCCCTCGACATTGTTGCGGCTTACCACGGGTGCAGCGACGGGGCTATTGAGTGTTTTGAGATAATAATCCACCACCTCATCGTAGTTCATAGATGGCCTGCTTCGCTTACCAAATTGAAGCATGATCTCAGGCTTGCCAAACAGCCCCACGAGAGGCTTCACCGATACAAACAAATGCTGCATATGCTCCGCTGCACTCCACTTGCCATCAGCCGGTCTTTTAAAAAACTGCTCTTCGCTAAAACTGTTGCCTGTCTTTTCAGCCGCCGCAAATGCTAGCGTAAGTTTATCGAGTGTTTCCTGTAGTGACATAAGAATTTGTTTATGGTTTATAATACAAATATTAGCAAAGTATATCTACCTGCGGTCGATATTACCTCTTGTTTATTTTCCTATAATTTGCTATATTTACATTTAATTAGCTATTAAAGAAATTAAAATATTAATTATGCATTTTATTATTTAAAATAATAAAACCGCATATGTGCAATAGATTGATTTGACGGAGTTTTAACATTTGTCAAAAAAGGGGGGTTAAGCTGGTAAAAAAGAAAAAATCATAATATATAAGTGAAAATAAATTACTGGCTCTTTTCATCTGATTTGTCAGCCGTTTGTAAATTTATCATTGAAATATTAATGTGATATAGAATAATTACGCCTCGGTTCGTGTCCCCACGGACCGAAATAAGGAGCATCATATGGTGGTTTGTGGGGACACAAACCACGGAGCAGCAGGACTATGTTAGAAAGTGCTTCTCCACGGCAATATTAATTATGCAGGCTTGCTAACATTTGCCACTTTAGCTATATGAAGAAGTATTCATTCGCTTTATTGCTTTTGGTATTGGGCATCATACTCGTGGTGTTCACTGAAGCTAAGCGGCCATCCTTGCACTGGACCTGGCAGAGGTCACTGCCTGTTGATCCTGCGAGCATGCGGATAGATCAGATAGGCGGTACCGAGGCCCGCGCCTTTGCGGTGATGAATGGCAAACTATATGCTGCGATCGGGTACTGGATGGATAGCCTGCAGGATGATCCACATCTGCCGGGAGCCCAGGTGCTGGTGAAAGAATCTGCCAACACTGCATGGCATGTAGACCTGCAACTCGACCAGCGCCAGCCTAATGGCAAGAGGACATTCTTTGCTATCGCCTCTCTGGCGGCTGTCACATTCGACCGCGATATTCATCTTCGGACTTTGGCTTCACCTGTTACTATGTTGGCGGCAGGAGTATGGAGGCGTGGCCTGGGCCTTGATGTCTTCACGAGGTCAGATACGGACACCTCATGGCACAGAAAGGAAATTCAGCAGCCCGACGAGTCAGAGCAGGGCGCGCAGGTGAGGGCCTTTATAGCCTACACGGACAAGGTAAGCGGACACAGGATGCTCTTTGCGGGAGCTACCAATGCCATCTTCACGGCAGAGTATGATGATCAAAGTCCCGGCCATCTACATTGGAATGCTGCGCCCGAAGTTTGGCCCGGTGCGGGCGGTCCTGCAGGTGCGCGCAACAGGGTTCTGAGTTTCGCGGAATGCAATGGCAAACTATATGCGACCGTGGGTGATGGCGTATATGAGCGCAGGGATGGCATGACAAGTAGTTGGGTGAAAGTTCTGACAGTGCCTATCCAATCAAACGGTGCGGGCGTCAGCGGCATACGTGGAGCAACGACCGTAGATAATCCATCAGGCACAGGACAGTCTTTGCTGCTCGGCCTCGAAGATAATCCTGCAAAGATATTACGCTTTGATCCGCAGACAGATAGCCTCCTGACCGAACTGAACGTGGCGGAATTTCTTACGAAGCAATTCGGTTCGCATACAGGCTACGCTATCACTGCCTACAATGGAATGGCCGCATATCCCGACCCCGAGAGCGGGAAGCAGCTGTACCTGATCGGGTTTGAAGCGATCAGTCATCAGTATCCGCGTACCTTCGGGCATCAGTATCTAGTGGCAGATGCGCACTTTCTGATCAGGAAAAGTACGGGTGTCTATGAATTGCGAAAAATAGAAGACCTGTCCATTTCGCCTGCTCCATCATTGGTGGCTACGAGGACAATGATCGTTTCTCCATTTGCTGATGATCCGCCCGGAACCATCTATGCTGGCGGTTTTGATTGCAATAAGAACAGCGTTCATAATAGTGCCTGGATATATCGGGGTGTGCTTATTCAATAGCTGTATTACTTTCTTTTGTCAGCCTTTTGTAAAATTTAATAATGAAATATTAATGTGAAATAGAATAATTATATCTTACACTTGTGATACAATTTTGTGGGATCATGAGCTTTGTATCTCGTCTTTTATCATCTAAAAACCTTTCGCCTATGTTGACCTCTTTCTACTCTTTTTTTTATACCTGCCGCACGGCGCTGCATACATTGATTGTTGTTGTACTGATCGCATCGGGCCAATCCCTCAGCGCGCAGGGCACATGGACCCAACTGACCAATCCCGCGCCCGACTATAATTTGGGGGTCATGCTTCTACTGTCCGATGGCACTGTAATTTGTAAAACAAGTACCGGGGGATATGACGGAAATGGAACAGTATGGGACCGCCTGACGCCCGACAGTCATGGCAGCTATGTGAACGGTACATGGACCAGCATCAACCCGATGCATAACTCACGCCTCTATTTTGCCTCGCAGATATTGACTGATGGACGGGTATTTGTAGCAGGTGGTGAATATGGCCCAGGTGGCAGCTATGCAGAGACACTCGACCCGGTGACAGGTATCTGGACCCAGGCGCCAAACACTACTCAGTATTTTGGCGACGCCAATTCCGAGATCCTGCCCAATGGGAACGTGATCGTAGGAGTGCTATATGATACCGTTTACCAAAATACTACCGCTATATATGAGCCCGCTACAAATAGCTGGGTCCCCGGCGGAGCTCCTACTATCAATAGCCATGACGAATCATCCTGGGTCAAGCTGCCCGATGGCAGTATCCTGTATGTAGATTTTAATGCGACCACATCCGAGCGTTTCATCCCATCGCTGGGCCAGTGGATAGCAGATGCCAATGTGCCTGTATCACTTTATGATTCCATAGAAGGTGAGACCGGGCCGGGTTTCCTGCTGCCGGATGGTCGTGCTTTCTTTCTGGGCAGCCCGGGGCATACAGCTTACTATACCCCATCTGGCAATACAAGTCCGGGTAGCTGGGCAGCGGGACCCGACATTCCTGCGGGCTATGGATGCGCCGATGCCACAGGTACTATGATGGCCAATGGTATCATTCTTTTTGACGCCTCACCGATCCCCACTGCGACTAGTACCTATCCCAGCCCTACGGTTTATTATGAGTTCAACTACCTCACCAATACCTTTACGCAGGTCAGTCCACCTCCGGGTAGCAGCAGCGCGACGGAAGCAAGCTATGTGACCACTATGCTGGACCTGCCGGATGGCACTGTGATGTATGCAGAGTTTAGTTCTAATTATTACTGGGTCTACACGCCCGGCAGTGCACCTCTGGCAGCAGGCAAGCCAACGATCGACACTGTGATTCAAAATAGCTGTGATTCGTTTACTATCACGGGCACTCTCTTTAACGGAATCACAGAAGGTGCGGCCTATGGCGATGACTGGCAGATGGCTACTAATTATCCCATAGTAAGACTGACACAAGGCAGCAATGTATACTATGCAAGCAGCTTTAACTGGAACCGTACCGGTGTTCAAACCGGCAGCCTGCCTGATACTGCTCAGTTTAAACTACCGTCCGGGCTTCCAGCCGGAACATATTCGCTCCAGGTAATAGCCAATGGCAATAGTTCTGCCCCTGTTTCTTTTACCCCGCCAGCGCTGCCATATCTGACCAGCACGCTCGCACCACCTGCTATATGTACGGGTACACTGTTTACGTATAATGCCTCAGCGAGTACCGGTGCTTCCTATACCTGGACCAGGCCCGCTATACCGGGTATCAGCGATAGCGCCATCACTGTACCTCAAACCAGCAATCCAAATGAGGTTTTGGTGAACACTACTTATTTCCCACTTACTGTTTTCTATAACTATACTATAAGCAATAATGGCTGCAGCATTATAGAACAGGTACCGGCCATAGTTATATCACTGCCCGACACAGGCTATATTACGGCAAACGGGTTTACCACACTCTGTATCGGCAACTATCTAAGCCTGCAGGATAACGTAAGCGGCAATTCCAGCATAGTATGGAGCGTAACAGGAGATACAGTTTATTACGAAAATGTAACCCAAAGCGGAGATTACTATGTGGTCAATACCAATATATGCGGCACGGACACGTCCAATCATATCGTGGTTACTTCATTGCCTTATCAAGCGCCCAACGTTCTCCTTGACGGGTATATGTATGGAACAGATACGATTTGCTCAACTGCAGCACCTATAGCTATTACTGGTACCCCGTTGGGAGGTATTTTGATATATAATGGTACTGATACACTCGCAAATGGACTTGTCATAAGTCCCGATTCTGCCTATTTAGGATACGCTTACCCCTTCTCGTATTATTATACCGATAACAACGGCTGCAGCAATACGGCCGATGAGTATGTGCTATTCGAACAATGCACAGATACAGTATTAGGAGTAAAACATATTGTGGGAAATGCAGTTTCATTAACTTTTTATCCTAATCCGGCCAGTGACCTGATCAATGTCAAAGC